>CABXNE010000003.1 GCA_902513515.1 uncultured SAR86 cluster bacterium | reverse complement strand
CACCACATTTTCATCATCAAAACACCTTATAACATGAAGAAGGGCATTCATTTCTCTAATATTAGATAAGAATGCATTTCCAAGACCTTCACCTTTTGAGGCACCTTTTACAAGACCCGCGATATCTACGAAGGTCATTGTTGTTGGGATCACTTTTTCGGAACTTACAATTTTATTTATATTTTCTAATCTTTGATCAGGAACATTGACTATTCCAAGATTTGGTTCAATTGTACAGAATGGGAAGTTTTCAGCAGGAATAGAGGATTTAGTTATCGCATTAAATAGAGTTGATTTTCCTACGTTAGGTAAGCCTAAAATTCCACATTTAAAACCCATCTTTATTCACTATGAAGTTTAAATTGTGCATCCAGAATTTCATTATTACTTAACAGTTCAATAACATTATTAAACTTAAAAAAGCTCTCTTGAATAGGATCTTTTTCAGCGGGTTTAAATTTACCTAAAACCCAGTTAGTTACATCTATTTTATTTCCTGGATGCCCAATTCCTACCCTAATTCTAATAAATGATTTTCCAGCATGCGAAATGATGCTTCTCAAGCCATTGTGGCCACCATGACCTCCACCAATCTTCAACTTAAGACTGCCAATAGGAAGATCCAAATCATCATGGATAATGATTATTTGGTCTAGGTTGAAATTATTATTATGTAGAATCTTATTGATTGAATGACCAGATTCATTGACATATTGATCAGGATATCCCCATAGAATTTTCTTATCAGGAGATATGGCTATGCTAGATTCAATTTTTTTCTTTGATTTGAGCTCTAAATGAGAGTCTGCTGTAATACTTTTTACCCAATCTTTCCCGACATTATGTCGAGTTCCATTGTATTTAGTGCCAGGATTACCTAAGCCAATAATACAGATATTAGGCACAGATGTTATGAACCTTAATCACTTGATTCCTCTTCGGGAGCCTCGTTACCAGAATCATTTTCTTCTTCAGATGCTTCTTCTCCCTCGGTAACTTCACCTTCTTCACCTTCAGGAATAATCTCTGGTTCTTCTTCTTCTTCTGCTCTTGGAGGATTAACTGAAACAATCATCTGATCATTTTCTTCATCAAAACCTGGAATTTCAGCACCTTCAGGTAAAGTGATGTCTGATAAACGGATTGCTTCATTTAACATTAAGTTGGTGATATCGACCTCAATAGCTTCTGGAATATTTCCAGCTAAACAAGCGATCTCTATTTCTGAAATTGCTTTAGCCAGAACGCCGCCATCTGTTTTAACACCCTCGCATTCTTCTTCACCGTTAAATCTAAATGGAACAACAACTTTAAGTTTAGTTTTTCTAGAGACTCTCTGAAAGTCTGCATGAAGGAATTTACCTTTTACGGGCTCTCTCTGGAGTTCCTTAAGAACAACTTTCTCTTCATTACCTTCAAGTACAATTTTTAGAATCTGAGTATAAAATAGCTCATTCTCCGAGGCTTTTGTAAGCTCATTAAGCTTTAACTTAATATTTTTTGATTCTTCTTCATTGCCATAGATAATTGCAGGAACCATAGAGTCTTCCCGTCTAATTTCTCGAGTTTTGTTAGTTCCAGTTCTAACTCTTAGATCTGCATTTAATATAATTTCGTTTGACATATGTCGTACCTTATAACTTAACTTTTTATAAAAATAGAGCGCTTAGCGACTCTTCATTGTTTAATCTTCTGATGCACTCTGCAATAGTAGGGGCAAGAGAAATGACGCGTATTTTACTGCATTTTTCTGCTTCTGGGGATAAAGAAATGGAATTGGTAACAACTAATTCATCTATTGAAGAATCAGAAATCCTTTCAATAGCAGGCCCAGATAGAACTGGATGTGTAATATAAGCCTTTACTTTCGACGCTCCTGCATCCTTTAAGGCCTGAGCTGCGTTACATAATGTTCCAGCCGTATCAATAATATCATCAGGGACAATACAACTTTTTCCTTGAACATCTCCAATTATATTCATTACTTCAGACTCGTTTGCGGTTGCTCGCCTTTTATCAATAATAGCAAGATCAGACTCATCTAAGAATTTTGCTAGAGCTCTTGCTCTTACTACTCCACCTACATCTGGAGAAACAACCAATATTTTTTCATCTTTTGAAGCCCTTAACTTAATATCATCATGCATAATCTTAGTTGCATAAACATTGTCTGCAGGCATATCAAAAAAACCTTGAATAGATTCTGAGTGAAGGTCTACAGTTAGCACTCTATCTACGCCAGCAGAATTCATCATATCTGCTATAACTTTTGCGCTAATAGGAACTCTTGCAGACCTTACTCTTCTATCTTGACGAGCATAACCATAATAGGGAAGGATGGCTGTTATTCTAGATGCTGAAGAACGCTTTAGAGCATCGGTAATTAGCATTAACTCCATTAAATTAGAGTTTGTTGGAGCACATGTTGATTGAATGATATATGTCTCATGGCCTCGGACATTTTCAAGAATTTCTACTTTTATCTCACCGTCAGAAAACTTACCAAGATCAATATCACCTAGCTTTAGCCCAAGTATTTTAGCAACTTCTATAGAAAGAGCTGTTGATGCTGAGCCAGAAAAAATTCCTACTGTTTGTTTGTTAATCATTTTCTTTACTATTGGCTGGGGTGGCTGGATTCGAACCAGCGCATGACGGGATCAAAACCCGTTGCCTTACCGCTTGGCTACACCCCATTACTTTAAGTACGTTAATAATGGTGAACATTGTAAAGGTTCACAAAAAGAGTGTCTCCATTTACTCGGAATTTTTTTTAAAGTTTTTTCAATTTTGTATCTATCTTCGTATGCATAAAACATAGTAGAACCAGTGCCAGATAGTCTTAGAGAGGAGAGCTTAGTCAATTCATTAAAAATTTTTTTTACATCTTGATTATTTTGAAGAAATAAAGGCAAGAATGAGTTTTCTTCATTTTTTAGAATTCTTTCTTGAGAACCTTTATCTAACTCATCCCATTGTGAAAACAATTTTTCAGTAGAAGAATGGATCTGAGGAAATAATAATAGATACTTCTTTTTAGAAAAATTTTGATCCTCAATCAAAACTTCACCTTCACCTGATGCACGAGCATTCTTTCCAAAAATAAAGAATGGAACATCTGCGCCTAGTTTTTTCCCAATTTTTTTTAAATCTCCAGATGAAAGACCAAGTTCAAACAAAAAATTAATTCCAATTAATGCTCCAGCAGCATTTGAGCTACCCCCTCCAAGGCCGCCACCTAAAGGAATATTTTTTTTAATAGTAATATCACAATGTATCTCTTCTCCAATATAATCTGATAGCTCTTTAATAGCTTTATAGACTATATTTTTCTTCCCATCTATTGAGGGACCAATATTTGTCTGCACATTTATATATTTTGATGTTGTTTTTTCAATTATCATCTCATCAAACAAATCAATAAGTTGGAATTGAGTATTTATTTCATGCATTCCATTAATTTTTTTACTTAAAACCGATAGATTTAAGTTTAACTTTGCTGGACAACTTAACTTTATTTTATTCACGCTCCAAAGCCCCATTTAGCAATAAACCTTCTTCTGTTACGAAATGCAGTGAAAAAGTATTTAGCCCTTGATAATGACATTTTAATTCAAAATTATTTCTGCTTATCTTATATACATTTTTATCAGCATTTAAGTGATGAAAGCAGGAATTAAAAAAATAAAAATATTCTTTTGTATTAAAACTGTTAAATAATGATAAATACATTCCATCAATTTCTTTATCAAAGCCCATACCATCTTGCTGATTGAATTTTATCTTTATTAGATTGCCTAATATTGGCTTGCTAACCTGTATAATAATTTCTTTAGGAAATACATTTATTCTAACAACGAACCTAGATACTTGGTTATTTTCTGTAAAGATAAATTTACCTATGTATCTTTTTTCTGAAATAGTTGATTGAGATAGTGATGAACATGCAGTTAGAAATACCACGCAACACACAAAGATAATTTTTGTTATGGAATTACAGCTATTTGGCATAAATCATAAGACCTCTAAGTTATCAGAGAGAGAATTATTTATTATAAATGACTCTAATCAAGATGACTTTATAAATTTTTTCAAGGGAGAATTTGGAGATTTTATAGAATCTTTTTATGCCCTTTCAACATGTAATAGAACTGAAGTTTACTTTTATGGAGATCCTGGAACAGCTATTTCTATCGCTCATAAAACTCTCGAATTTTTAGGTTGGAATGATTCTATAAGGCAGGGTTTATATTTTCTCGATGGTGAAGCAGCCATTGAGCACATGTGTTGCGTTGCCAGTGGGCTAGATTCTCAAGTATTGGGAGAGCAGGAAATTTTAGGTCAATTCAAGAAATCACTTCAAACATATACAAGGCTTGGAGTGTTGTATGGCCAACTTCAGGATTTTAGTAAAGAAATTTTATCGATTGCAAAGGCAGCAAGAACAGAGACAAAGATTGGTTTTAATCCTTTGTCTGTTTCAGGCCTTGCATTAAAAATTGTTAAAGAGATTTTTGAAGATCCAACGCATCAAACACTTACAATAGTTGGCGCTGGTCAGATGGCAATGAGCGTCATTGAAAATTTTTATGACAATGGAATTAAGAATATTCACGCACTAAATAGATCTAAAAAGTTTATAGAAATCAATGACTCATTTAGTCTTGTAACAAATAACTTATCAAAGTTAGCCACACTTATTCAAACAACAGATATCCTAGTTACATCTGTAAATTCACTATTGCCCATTATTGGAAAAGGGCTTATTGAAGATGCTATGAAAGTGAGGGCAAACAAACCAATGCTACTAATTGATTTAGGTGTCCCAAGAAACGTTGAGGATCAAGTTCGGGATTTAGAATATGCATACCTTTTTACAATAGAAGATATAGAGCTTGTTACTCAAGAAAATTTAGATGATCGATATGTTGAAGCTTTAAAAGCAAAGCAGGTAATCAAAGATCGAATTAAAGTTTTTGGTCGTGATCGAATTAAAAAACAATATCGTAATGATGTCTATGAAGCTCTTAAGATAATTTCTTCATCTCTTAATGAGCAAGATTATTTAGAATTATTGAGCTCAGATGATCCACATAAGCTCTTACAAGAGATAGATCTCGTTTCTAATGAGCAATTAAATCAGATTTTAGCTTTAAATTCTCACGCCATTTTTTCTATGTTGAAGGAAATGAGAAGTGCTTGAAGAATCCATTATTGCTAGATTAGAGAGCTTAAGATTGCGGTCTACTGAGATTCACCAGACCCTTGCAAAAGAGGGCGCAACAGATGATATGGCACACTTTACTCAATTAAATAAAGAGTATTCAGAAATTACCCCTATTGTTGATTTATTCAAATCATTACAGGATACAGAGACTGAGTTAAATGGCGCAAAGGAGCTTTTAGATTCAGGCGATTCGGAGTTGATAGAGCTTGCAAAGATTGAAGTTAGCACTAATCAAGAAAAGATCGCTGAACTTGAGAAAAGTCTTAAATTTATGCTTTTGCCAAAAGATGAAGCAGATGATGGAGCTGCATATCTTGAAATAAGAGCTGGAGCAGGTGGTGATGAAGCTGCAATATTCGCAGCAGATTTATTTAGAATGTATTCTAGGCTATCTGAGCGTCAAGGCTGGAAGTTAGAAGTAGTTAATACTAAACCATCAGAGCCAAGTGGTTTAAAAGAGGTTGTTGTTAAAATTAATGGCCAAGGAGTTTTTAAATTTCTTAAATTTGAATCAGGAGTTCATCGTGTTCAAAGAGTTCCAGAGACTGAATCTCAGGGCAGGATTCATACTTCGACTGTTACAGTTGCGATTTTACCAGAAGTTGATGAAGTTCAAGATGTTGAGATAGATAAAAGTGAATTAAGGGTTGATACATACAGAGCATCAGGAGCTGGTGGACAGCATGTTAATAAAACGGACTCAGCTGTCCGATTGACTCATATTCCTACAGGAGTGGTAGTTGAGTGTCAGGATGATCGATCGCAGCACAAGAACAAGGCTAAAGCCATGGCGTTATTAGTTGCTAAATTAAAGCAAAATGAAATTGATGAGCAGCAAAATACAATTGCTAGCGAAAGAAAAATTCTTGTAGGCACTGGAGACAGAAGTGAAAAGATTAGAACTTATAATTTTCCTCAAGGACGAATCACTGATCATAGAATTAAACTAACCCAGCACAATTTAGACCAAGTAATGGATGGCGATATGATTTCTATTTGCCAAGCGCTAGTTACTGAAAATCAATTAGCTCAGCTTTCTAACCTTGAAGAAACTTCATAATTGAATCACAGCCTTAAATATTATTTTACTCTCGCTCGATCAAAAGAATCTCAGCATCAAAATATTTTACGAGACCTAAAATATTTCTTGAGGTCTCTTGGAATAAGCGATGCCACCCTTGCCCTAGAAGATGAGTATGATTTATCAGCGGAGGCAGCCCCAAAACTCGACACTTTTTTTTCATCTTACTTCTCCGGCATTCCTCTAGATTACATTTTGAATGAGTCAGAATTCATGGGATATAAATTTTATGTTGACTCAAGAGTATTAATTCCTCGACCAGAAACAGAATTAATTGTTGAGTGGGCTTTGGATTTATCGCTAAATAAAAATTCAACAATTTGTGAGGTTGGAACAGGTTCCGGATGTATCGCTATATCAATTTGTTTAAAAAATGAAAACCTTAAAATTCTTGCTACAGATATTTCAGAAGAAGCATTAGAGGTAGCTGTCCTCAATAGAGAAAAGCATCATGCTAACAATGTAACTTTTGTTCAGTCTAATTGGATGTCTTGTGCCGCTAAAAATTCTCTTGATTTAATTATTTCCAATCCACCATACTTAAAATCAAACGATGCACATCTTGCCGATTTGAAACATGAGCCACTCATTGCATTGACCTCTGATAATGGATCTCAAAGTTTTTATGAAATCGCCACACAGGGAATATATTCTTTAAAGTCAGGGGGGAAAATTATATTTGAACATGGTTGCTCCCAAGCAGAGGAGGTTTCAAATATTTTAAAAGAGTTTGGCTTTAAAAATATTATCTCTATGCAAGATCTTCAGGGATTAGATAGATATACATATGCAAATAAATAATATTATTTTCATATGATAAGATTTATTCTTTAAAGTTAATGCAGGATACAATCCTGCCAATTAAAACCTAAAAGATTAGTACTAAATAAAGGGGTTATTTTAATGAAAGGCAATATGATGAATTGGGATTTAACTATCCCTCAGGCAATTTTACATGCAGAAAAATATAATTTTGATGGCAAATTAGTTTCACGAGAACTAGATGGTTCAATAAATTCGACTACATATGGAGAGTCAATTAAACGATCTAAGAAGCTTGCTAATGCCCTTGCAAAACTTGGTATAAATGCACATGATCGAGTTGCAACTATTGCCTGGAATAACAGTAGGCACTTTGAAACCTATTTTGCTGTTTCTGGTATGGGAGCTATCCTACATACTTTAAATCCAAGATATTCCCCTGATCAGTTAATATACATACTTAATCATGCAGAGGACGAGGTTTTAATTGTCGATCCTACATTTATTCCACTTGTGGAGAGCGTTCAAGATAAATTAGATACAGTGAAATCGATAATTATTGCCTCACCAAAAGATGCTATTCCAGAAAATAATTTAAAAAATGCATTAAGCTATGATGAATTAATTCAAGATGAATCAGATGAATACGTTTGGCCTGAATTAAGTGAAGATGATGCAGTTGCTTTGTGTTATACCTCAGGAACTACTGGCAATCCTAAGGGGGTCTTATATTCTCATAGGTCAACTATTTTGCATGCAATTTCTGTATCTGGAGCTATGGGTTTCGACTCTTCTAGCTCAGTCTTACCAGTTGTTCCTATGTTTCATGTTAATGCTTGGGGTGTGCCTTATTGCGCATTAATCCTCGGAATAACTTTGGTATTGCCTTGCCATGCTCTGGATGGAGAGTCCTTGTATGAGTTAGTAAAGCAAGAATCAGTTGATTCTATGTTGGGTGTTCCAACTGTATGGCTTGGACTATTGCAGTATCTTGAAGGAAAAGGCTTAAAGCTTGACACAGTCGATCAAGTTTTGGTTGGAGGTTCTGCAGCGCCATATGCAATGATTAAGGCATTTGATGAACAGCATGATGCATTTTTAACTCATGGATGGGGAATGACAGAAATGAGTCCTCTTGGAACTTTAAATGCTCCAACCAAGAAAGCTATGAGTCTTCCCAAAGAAGAAAGATATCAGCTTCAAACCAAACAAGGCTATCCGATGTTTGGCGTAGAGATTAAGACCGTTGATGATGAAAATAATGAACTTCCAAGAGACGGAGAGGCTAGTGGTGCTCTAAAGGTGAAAGGGCCATGGATAATGCATAGATATTATAAGGCAGACGGTCCTGCCTTAGATGAGGGGGGTTGGTTTGATACTGGAGATGTCGCAACTATTCATCCAGATGGGTGTATGCAGATTGTTGATAGAGCAAAAGATGTTATTAAGACTGGCGGAGAGTGGATTAGTTCAATTGATCTAGAAAATGCTGTACTAACTCATGAAAATGTTCTTGAAGCATGTGTTGTGGGAGTTCCACATCCTAAGTGGGATGAGAGACCTTTACTATTCTTAATTACTAAAGATGGAAATGATATTAATAAGCAGGAAATCAATGATTTCTTATTAGAAAAGGTTGTTAAGTGGTGGTTGCCCGATGATATTATTTTTGTAAAAGAACTTCCTCACGGAGCAACCGGAAAATTATTAAAAGTTGAATTAAGAGAAGAATATAAAGATCATTTAATGGAGAAATAAAATGGCAATAACAATAGTCAAACCTGAAGATTTAAAAGATTATGTTGGAAAGGACTTAGGAACCACTGAGTGGTTTAAAGTTGATCAGGACAGAATTAACAAATTTGCAGATGCTACAGAAGATCATCAATTTATTCATGTTAACTCAGAACAAGCTACGCCTATTTTCGGTTCAACAATTGCACATGGTTTTCTCTCACTTTCACTAGTTGCTGGCCTTGGTAAAGATACAGCATTAGTGGTTGAAGGAGCAAAAATGGGTTTAAATTATGGACTAGATAAAGTCCGCTTTTTAAGCCCGGTGGCTGTTGACTCAAGGGTTAGGCTTAACACGACAATTTTGGATATTATAGAAAAAAATCCGGGACAATATCTTGTGAAAGCTTCTGTAACAATGGAGATAGAGGGTGTTGAAAAACCAGCCTATATTGCAGAAACGTTGTCAATGTGGATCACTTAAATTTCTTTTAATACATCAAATTCATCAAAATAAAATTTAAAAGATTCATAGAACTCTGATTTATCCACGCCAAACTCTTCCAAGTTATATATAACTTGTCCGTGTTTACCTCTTTTATTTGAATTCATATATTCCTTAATTTCATCGTTTGCGAGCTTATCGAACTTAAAAGAATTTTTTGAATAGATGTTCTTAACGCTATTAAGATTATCTTTTATCAGGTCTTGAAAAAAGATATCACATTTTTGATCTGCAGAAATTAATTGATAGTCTTCTGTAAATCTCTCTAAGAGAGTTTTAATTCGATTATGCCAATAATTAAAATTATTTTCTGGTTCTACTTTATATCTCCTAACCCTATCTCCATATGAAAGCATTGTTGCCGTTGATAGCACTACTGATAATGGATCTCTATAAGTAATTGCAAAAGTTGCATCTGGAAAAGTTTTAAGTAGAGAGGGTATTTGTTCTAGATGTTGAGGTGATTTTAGCACCCATTTTTTAGGCCCTTGAATGAATTGCATGGCCTTCAAGACATCCCTTAGATATTGATAATGATTAATTTGATCGTGTGTTAGGTAATAATCCCTCCACTCAGGAACATATGCCAGCCATTCAGGAAGATAAGTTGAAAAATCAATGGCTTGAAGCTCAATCTCTTCATGAATATGATTCGGATGCATATCATGCATTGACTTAAGTAAAGGCATAGTCTGTAGAAAACTTTCATACTCTTTAAAAGCTTCTTCTTGTCTAGAGTCTTGATCATTTTCTAGATCTAGTAATTTTTCCTTAAATGGTCTTAGACTTTGCCAATATGGCAGGGATTTTAATCTTGAATCTGATGCTATAAGGTTTAGAAGGTGTGTGGTACCAGATCTAGGTAGACCTATAATAATAATGGGTTTAGAGATAATTTCTTCTTGATATTCAGGGAACTCTTTCTTAAATTTTTCAAATTTTAGCCTATTCTCCAGATATCTAACTTGATCATTAAATATACCGAGTTTTCCTATCCCTGCTAATCCTTCATCATTTGAAATTGACCGCATCAAAACATCTAACCTGGAAATAAAATCTTCATCTCCGAAGTCTTTAAGGCCTGAATTCTTACATGCTTCATTGATTGCAGCCTCAGGACTTAGCTCTAATTTAATCGTCTCACCGTAATCTTTTGCAACTTTTTGAAATTCCGTTAGCATCGGATTTGCCAAATCCTCGATTTTAATTTTTTTTGACATCTTTAGCCGGAAATTGAGTACCCTCCATCAACCCTTATAGTTTCACCAGTGATGTATTTTGCTGAAGGAGATGTTAGAAATAATACAGCATTAGCTATATCAGCAGGATCCCCAAATTTTTTTAATGCAATTCTATTTAATATATCTTTTGAAAATTCTTCTGAATTGATGATGGGTTCAGTCATTCTAGTTTTTATATATCCGGCAGCTACAGCATTAACCCGAATTGATTGATCGGCCCATTTCATTGATAAAGTCTTTATAAGTTGAACCAAACCACCTTTACCAGCTCCATAACCTGGAACAATTGGCATTCCAAAAAAAGATGTCATTGAAGCTATGCCAATAATAGATGCGCCTCCTTGAAGATTAGATTTCATTAAAACAGGTTGCAGTAAATTAGATAATCTATAAAAGCTGTTTAGGTGAATATATACAGCTCTATCAAAGATATCTGGATCATCCTCACTTTTTCCGTCTGGAAAACTTAGGCCACCATTATTAATAAGAATGTCTAATTTTTTTATAGATTTTTTAATATCATCAATATTTTTTTTATCTTCTAGGTTCAATTTAATGTAAGAAAATTCTTTTGGGATATCTTTATATTCCTCTAAGGAGGATTTTGTTCCGGTAATTGTTACATTTGCTCCTGAAGCTAAATAAGCCTCTGCAATAGCCTTGCCAATACCACTTGTTCCGCCTGTAACAAGAATATCTGTATTAGAATAATCAAAAGAGATGTTGCTCATGAATAAATATAATAACATGTGAATATGGGATCTTTACTTATCAATAAAAGGCCTGGATCTTTAGATATAAAACCAGCAAGCCAGTCAAAACCTTTTCAAATAAATGATTTTATTTTTTTATCTGAAGGGGCTAGCAATAGCTATTTGATAGAAACATGTGAAGGAAATATTTTAATAAATACTGGACTAGGTGTAGAAGCTCCAATTCACAAACATTGTTTTGATCAAGTGAATAATAAAGAAATTAAATACATTATTTACACTCAAGGTCATGTGGATCATGTCGGGGGATCAGGTTTTTTTAAAGAATATAATCCTGACGCAACCCTAATTGCACAAGAGAATATTATTGAGCACCAATCTTTTGATTCATTAACCCAAGGTGGAAGGGTATTAAATGCTTACAAGTTTTTTGGTGAAATGATAGATCTTATGAATGATGCTATAGCCAAAGCAGAAAAAATGGGCTTTAAAGACATTCAATCAATTGCTGAGCCAGATATCTTATTTAAAGATGAATATAAATTCTCTTTAGGGGGGCTTGATTTAGAATTATATTCTGTTCCAGGTGGAGAAACTTTGGACGCTCTTTTAATTTATCTGCCTCAACATCAAATTCTTTTTTCTGGAAATGCCTTTGGGCCTTTGTTTCCACATATTCCAAATTTTTGCACTATACGCGGAGACAGGATTAGATTTGCAATTCCATATCTGGATATGTGTAAAAAGGTTTTAGAACTTAATCCAGAGATATTAATCACAGGCCACTTTAAACCAGTTGAGGGACAAAAATTAATACATAATGAAGTAAAAAATCTTCATGATGCAGTGGAATACATACACACTAAAACAGTAGAAGGTATTAATACTGGAAAAGACATGTTTGCATTAATGCAAGAGATAGTTTTGCCAAAAGAATTGTCAGCTGGAGAGGGATATGGGACCGTTGAATGGGCTATTCGTTCTATTTACGAGGGATATACAGGCTGGTTTAGACATAGCTCAACAACAGAATTATATTCTTACTCTCCCCAAACTATTTTTCCTGATTTAAATGATTTAATTGATGAAAAAATAGCTCTAAAAAAGATAAAAGATCTGATTGACAAGAATGAATATTTAAAAGCAATTCATATATCTGAAATTATTATTGCATCAGATAATAATGAAGAAGCATTAAAAATGTATTTAAACATCCATGAAATTTTACTAAAAGAAGCTCAAAAAAATTCAAATCGGTGGATAGTTAAGTGGTTAGAGTTTGAAATAGAAGAAACAAAAAATAAATTACATGAATAAGAAAACCCATCAACTTAATATTCAGGCTCCTAATACATTATCCCTTGATTTAGTTGATTATCCCTCTTTGGGGTCAAATGACTTAATTGTTGCCATTAAGTACTGTGGGATATGTGGAACTGATTTAAGTTACTTGTCATCGGGTGGGTTGATGGGCCCCCAAAAAGAGCCAATGCCACTTGGACATGAGATGTCGGGAATAGTTATTGAAATTGGGTCTGATATAAAAGATATTAATGTTAATGATAGGGTAGCTATCAATCCTATGGGAAATAATAACAGTATAGGAAATGGCGGAACAGAAGGAGGCATGACAAATTTCCTATTAGTAAAAAATGCTGTTTTGAATGAAAGTATTTTTAAATTACCAGATGATATGTCTTTTGAAATAGGTGCATTGGTAGAGCCTTTTGCAGTTGCCTTAAGAACAATTAATCGCTCAAATTTAGGTCTAGATTCCAAAATAGCTGTTTGTGGCTTGGGCTGCATTGGATTTTCTGTGGTTACATTATTAAGTTATTTTGGATATAAAAACATAATTGCAGTAGACCTTTATAGTTTAAGAGTTTTAAATGCAAACGGTTTGAATGCAGTAAAAGCATATGCTGATTGGGAGAGTTTTACTGATGCATTAAAAGAATTTCATGGAGAAGGGGAGGTATTTGGTATTCCGGTTTCAAATACAGATGTGTTTATTGATTGCACTGGAAATCATAAATTGATTAGCAATATTATTAATCTTTCAAAAAAACATACAAGGATTGTGGTTACTGGCTTGCATCAGGAGCAAGCCTTGATAGATTTTAGATCAGTGTTGATGCGTGAGCTTGAAATTACATGCTCTATGGCTTATTCAAATAAGGAATTTCTTGAATCTTTGGAGATATTATCAAAAGATATGATTGATCAAAGTAAATTTATTAGCCATAAATGCAAGATTCAAGATCATAAAAAGGCTTTTGAGTTAGCAAAAGATGGGAATTTGGCTTCAAAGGTCATGATTGATTTATGCAACTAGTGTTTTCTAGATTTGGATATTTAATTTGCATCATCTCGATTGTGGGCACATCGATTTTTTTAATTGAATCTGGATATAGTGAATTACAGGTCTTATTTTTTGCTGCTATAGGCTCTATTTTTTTTACAGTATTAGGCGAGTTCTTTTCGCCTTTATTTAAGGATTGGAGGCCAAATTTTAAAGAAAATTTTTTTCCAGACGCTTCACTTTTTGTTGTTAATTATATTTTATTACAAAGTCAATTATTGCAAATTTTTCTTGCTTCTATTGCAATTAGATTCTCTGGAGGGGGTTTTGATCTATGGCCAACAGAGTTAAATATAGTCCTCCAATTGGTTTTTGCGCTGGTAATTTCAGAATTCGGACTTTATTGGTTTCACAGGGGCTGTCATGAGATTCCTTTCTTTTGGCGATTTCACAAAATTCACCACAATCCTCAAAGACTTTACTGGTTTAATGCAACAAGATTTCATTATCTAGATGTTACATTGCTTCAGGTTAGCGGAGCAGTTCCTTTATTGCTTTTAGGGGCTGAAGGCAAAATTATTGCCTTAGTTACTATCTTTAGTACCGTCCATGGATACTGGCAACATGTTAATGCTGAGCAAGATCAAAGACTGCTTAATTATTTTTTTTCTGGACCAGAATTACATAGGTGGCATCATAATCTTGAACCTGAAATAGCAAACCATAACTATGGAAACAATCTTATAGTATGGGATCATATTTTTAGAACTTTTTATTGGCCAAAAGATAAGAATGAGCAACTAAAAAATATTGGTGTACAAGGAAACTTCTCAAATAATGTTATATCTATGACAGTTGATCCATTCAAAAGGTAGACTATTTCTTTAATTTTTCTTTTAGGATCTTATTAACTGTTTCAGGGTTAGCCTTCCCTTCAGTCAATTTCATAACTTGTCCGACAAAAAATCCAAATAGTTTCTCTTTGCCGTCTAAATATGCTGCAACTTGCTTAGAATGATCTTCTATAACTGCATCTATTAATTTTTCTATTTCCCCATCATCCGATAACTGCCTTAATCCTTGAGATTCAATAATTTGATCAGGAGAGTCTCCGGTAGAGCACATCTCTTCAAAAATAGACTTTCCAATTTTTCCAGAAATAGTTTGATCATCTATTCTATTAATCAGCATGGCAATATTGCTTGGAATTAATTGAGATTCATTAATCTCAATAGCTTCTTTATTTAAAAACGCGCTAATTTCACCTATCATCCAATTAGACAGCAAAGAAAAATTCTTTGTTTTCTTGGCGGCATCTTCAAAAAAATCTGCCATGGATTTTGAAGATGCTAAGATTTTAGAGTCATATGATGAAAGTTTGAAATCTTTCTCATATCTTGCTTCTTTATCTTTGGGTAGCTCAGGAAAATTATCTTTGATGTCTTGCATTTCTTGGTTTGAAATAACGACTGGCAATAAATCAGGCTCAGGAAAATATCTATAGTCATTTGCAAATTCTTTTGATCTCATTGGTCGAGTTTCATCTTTGACACTATCATAAAGCCTGGTTTCTTGAACAACCTTTTTACCGTTTTCAAGAATTTTAATTTGTCTTTTAATCTCATAATTAATAGCTTTCTCAATAAATTTGAAGGAATTGATATTTTTGATTTCTGTCCTTGTTCCGAGCTCTGAATCACCTTTTTTTCTAATTGATACATTTGCATCGCATCTCAGTGAGCCTTGAGCCATATTTCCATCAGATACGTCGAGGTAAGTTACCAGTTGATGCATTGCCTTCATATATGCAACTGCTTCTTTTGCGTTTGAAATTTCTGGTTCTGAGACAATTTCTAGAAGGGGGGTTCCTGCACGATTAAGATCAATTGCAGAGTAACCATCAAATTGATCATGAATTGATTTTCCTGCATCTTCTTCTAAATGCGCTCTGGTAATATTTATCGTTTTTATTGAATTATCGATAGCAATTTCAATTGATCCGCCTAGTACAATTGGTAAATCCATTTGAGTGATTTGATAACCTTTAGGCAAGTCAGGATAAAAATAATTTTTCCGATCAAAAATAGAAGTTTGATTAATTTGAGCATCTACTGCCATTCCAAAGCGAATTGCCTTATAAAAAGCTTCTTTATTAACTGATGGCAATACCCCAGGGAGTCCGCAATCAATTAGATTTACATTTGTATTTGGACTTTCTCCAAAAGCTGTTGAAGCTCTAGAAAATAACTTTGTTTTTGTTGAGAGCTGAACATGTGTTTCAAGCCCTATAACGGTTTCCCAACTCATAAAAAATCCTCCATGGTGGGTTGCGCGAGATGAAAGTCTGAATTTTCCTGGAAAACATGTGCGGCATTAAGCAGTTTATCTTCTCTCAGAAAATTACCAATTAATTGCAATCCAACTGGAAGAGAATTTATTTGTCCGTGTGGAATAGATATAGCAGGCAAGCCAGCTAAATTAGAAGAAATTGTAAAAAGGTCTTCTAAATAAAGTTCAACTGGATTTTGAGTACCTTTAGTTCCAAAAGCAAAAGCGGTATTTGGAGAAGTAGGTGTCATCAACAAATCAACTGTTTCAAATACATTATCAAAATCATTTTTTATCAATCTTCTTACCTGTTGTGCTTTTTTATAGTAAGCATCATAGTAACCAGCAGAAAGAGCATATGTTCCTATTAATATTCTTCGCTTGACTTCGTCTCCAAAGCCTTCACTTCTTGATTTTATGTAGAGATCATTTAAATCTTCTGTATTGTCTGCTCTGTGCCCAAAACGAACTCCATCAAACCGTGATAGATTTGAAGAACATTCAGCTGGAGCAATAGAGTAATAAGTTGGAACTGATGCTGAGATATTTGGAAGTGATACCTCTACAAATTCAGCCCCAAGCTTCTCATAGAGATCTTTCGAATCTTGAAAACGAGACTGGACCTCGCTGTCCAGTTCATTTAGATTGAATTCTTTTATTATACCTATCTTTAATTGATTAATAGGTTTATCAAGATCTTCTAGATAATCAGGAACTGTAAAGTCTAATGATGTGGTGTCTTTTAGATCATGCCCAGCCATTTCATTGAGAAGGATTGCACAGTCTTCAGCTGTTCTTGCTAGAGGCCCTGCTTGATCAAGGCTAGAAGCAAAAGCTATCATCCCCCATCTTGATATTCTTCCATATGTGGGTTTAAGACCCGTTATCCCGCAATGCGCAGCAGGTTGACGAATTGATCCGCCGGTATCTGTCCCAGTTGCCGCAGGAACAATTCCAGCAGCTACGGCTGCAGCAGATCCACCTGAACTTCCGCCAGGAACATATCCTTTTTTCCATGGGTTATGAACATTACCAAAATAGCTGGTTTCATTAGAAGAGCCCATTGCAAACTCATCCATATTTGTTTTACCAATGGTGATTGAGCCTGCATCTTCAAGTTTTTTAACTGCTGTTGCGGTATAGGGAGGGATGAAATTTTCTAGTATTTTTGAAGAACATGTTGTTCTTAATCCTTCTGTGCAAAATAAATCTTTTTGAGCCAAAGGCACTCCTGAAATTAATGAAGTAGTTTTTTTATCTAGCTCTATAGCGCTAGCTTTTTTAGGGCCCATTTCCTCATTCATTGATACAAAACAATTTAATTCTTTATATTTTTTAGCTAATCGAAGAGATTCTTGAGTTAATTCTGGGGTAGATATTGATTTCTTATCTAGCATTGCTCTAAGCTCAACGATAGATTTAAATTGAATGCTCATTCAACAACTCTCGGAACTAGGAAATAGTCTTCATTTGATGCCGCTGCATTTTCAAGGAATTTTTCTTTTTTGTTATCAGATTTTTCAACATCTTCATGTTTCAGGGCTGTCATTTCAAGGGGGCTGAAAAGAGGCTCAACGTTAGTTGTATCAATAGATTGTAGACTACCTATGAGCTCAATAATTATCTCAAGATCTTTTTGTATTTTTTGAGATTTGTTTTGATCTATTTCGAGCCTAGCTAGATAGCAAATAGTTCTGACTGTTTCTTGGTCCATATGATATTATCTATTTCTGATGCGCAATATTAAACTATAAAAGTATCTTAAAATGAATTTACAGGGAATATCATAGTGGATTTCAATCTATTTAAAACTGTTCGAGGCCTTTTTTCTAATGATTTATCAATAGATTTAGGTACCGCTAATACATTAATTTACACTAAGGACATAGGAATAGCGCTCAACGAACCATCTGTTGTAGCAATTCGTGAAAGCCGAGGTCAAAAAACAGTTGTTGCGGTTGGTCATGAAGCCAAGAAAATGCTTGGAAGAACACCAGGTAATATTAAAGCTATTAGACCTTTGTCAGAGGGCGTTATTGCTGACTTCCAAGTTACAGAAAAGATGCTTCAACATTTTATAGGAAAAGTTCATGAGCAAAGATTTATCAAACCAAGCCCCAGAGTTCTTGTGTGTGTGCCCTGCAGATCAACTCAAGTTGAAAGAAGAGCCATAAGAGAGTCTGTGTTGGGTGCAGGAGCAAGGGACGTCAAATTGATTGAAGAGCCAATGGCCGCAGCTATTGGTGCAGGTCTTCCGGTTGAAGAGGCTAACGGTAATATGGTTGTTGATATTGGAGGAGGCACCTCAGAAATAGCAATCCTTTCATTAAATGGAGTTGTTTATGCTGAATCGGTAAAAATTGGTGGCGATCTCATGGATAGTTCGATTACATCATGGGTTAGAAGGAATTATGGATGTGTAATTGGAGAATCGACAGCTGAAAAAATTAAATACACTATTGGTTGTGCTTCACCTGATTCTGAAGACCAGGAGATGAACGTAACTGGACGAAATTTAGCTGAGGGAATCCCTGAGACTTTCACATTAAAAAGCGCTCAAGTATATGAAGCCATGAGAGATCCTTTGTCTGGAATAGTAAGAGCTATTAGAAACGCACTTGAACTTTCTCCGCCTGAGCTAGCTGCAGACATTGCTGAAAGAGGAATAGTGCTTACTGGAGGAGGGGCTTTGATGAGAGACCTTGATAAATTAATATCATCTTCTACTGGAATTCCTGCAATCTGTGCTGAGGATCCATTGACATGCGTTGCAAGAGGTGGAGGGCAGGCTCTAGAAATCATCGACAAGTACAATATTGATTTACTTTCAACAGAATAATTAATTAAATATGGCGAGATCTACGCCTACATATACTCCAGTAAGAAATTATGCGATTGGTTTTTTTCTCTCAGCATGCTTGTTATTTACCGATATAAGCTACGGAACTTTTGCTCAACTAAGAGGTTTTTTCCATTCTTCTGCTCTATATGCTCAGATAATTTCTGATGGTATGTTTGAAAATATTGGTAATGCATTTTCTTCTTTTCAGAAAAACAAATTTCTCTTGCAAGAAAATAAAGAATTAAGAGATCAAATCCTTCGAATCAGAACTCAGGATTTTATTGAAAGAAAAGATAATCAAGAGAAAATTCAAATTATTGATTTTTATAAGACATTGATTGGCAAACTAAAGAATGATGATATTGATATATTCAAGATAGCTTCAATTGATCTAAGAAACTATCTTTGCTGCTCAACACATAAAATTTTTTTACATAATCCCAATCATGTCCAAGCTGGAGAAAATACTCCAGTCTTCGCAGGAAACTCATTTATTGGCCAAATAAAAAATACTTACATGAGCTTTATTGAAGTCATTCTTTTCTCAGATATTACGCACGTCTTACCTGTAAGATCAGATCTTTTTTATTGTGATGCTAGAGGCCTAGGCAAGCCAATGTTAATTTCATGCCACCTTGATAAAAACAACGATACTTTTAACAATCAGATTGGTGATATCGTTTATACATCTGGGCTAGGAGGCATTTTTTTAAAAGATATTGAGATTGGATTTATCTCTGATATTAATCGAATCTCCATTAACGAGATTGAGGTTGTAATTACTTTAAAAACTAATCCCTTGGAAGAAACTTTTTATGGGATTATGAGCAAAAAGACTGATGAAATTTAGCCATCACTTAATTGTTCTATCAACTATTATTCTGGGTTTTTGGATAGATGATTCGCTTAATCCCCTCACTCTTAAGATATTTCTTGAATTAAATTTTGGCTTTTTAATTTTTTCTTACTGGGTTTTTGCAATGCCAGAGAAACTTCATAGTTCAGCCGCATTATTTTATGGACTGGTGATTGATTTGTTTTTTTCAAATGTAATTGGTTTTAATATGCTTTTTTTTATTGCGACCTCTTACATTATTCACTTATATGTTTTTCGTTTTAGAATTTTTTCCTATTTTCAATTATCGGTTTTCTTTTCTGGCGCATCTATTTTCTATATAGCATGTAAATACCTTTTACTCTCTCCCTATAATTATTCTTATGTTGTTCTGATAATTAGTTTTCTAATTAATGCAGCTTTATGGATAGGTGTTTATTTTACAATGAGGGCTTTTAGAAGAAGTATTTTTTCGAACTTATAGAGCATGAAGAAGTTATTTTTTTTTTCTATCATTGGGGTAGGCATTTTAAGTTGGATATTTTTCTTATCCCTTTTTCTATTAACCTTATTTCCTGCAAGTGTTATTAAAACCATAGATCAATATGCTCTTCCTTCGTACACAATAGATTTTTCTGAATTACAGAATACTGGAAATGTCTTAAACCAAAATTTGAAATTTTTTGATATTCATATTATGAGTAATGATAGGTCAATACTTAAGATCGAAGAGTTAGCAGCAGCCATATCCCTTAAACCGTACCTTTTTTTTCAACCAATCAGCATCAACAGCATCATTATCAAAGACGGCTATTTTCTTCACTCAGATTTATCGACAGCCACTTCGTCTCAAAATCTTTTTGAGTACTTCAATGATGAGGTTTTATTGTCATTTAAAAATTTTAAATATCAAACAAGTGACTCAATTATCGAGATAAATGGAGAGCTTTTTGGTAAATTATCAAGCTCATTGTCTGGTCAACTTAGTTTTCTTCATGATAATAATCTAAGTACACTTGCAGTGGATGTGTTTGAGGATTCTTATCGATTCTCATTAAATCTTCATTCTTATAAATGGCTTAGTTTGATTCCAGCTTTTAGCGCCTCACCTATAAAGGATTTAGCATTTAAAATGAATGCTCTTGGTGAATTAAAAAATGATCAATCAAATATTACAGGCTCTTTTAATTCCAATAACCTGTTTTTAAATTCTTCATCAATCAAACCAAATAAAGGATCTTTTCATTTTCAGTCTAAAAAAAATATTGGCACATTAACACTAACCGAATTTCTTAATCCATTTATAGATGAAGAACATCCAATTCAGATTAACCTTCAAAAAAAATCAGTTGCTGTTCCAAGATTTTTTCTTTCACCGCAGGTTTTTGAAATAGACGCTTTAAAATTTACAAACTTAATTATTGAAAATCTTTTTATATCATTCGAAAACACCTTTCCAAAATATTCAGGATTTATTAAAGATATAGATCTCAAAGATCTGTATTTTGAGGAAATCCTGAATCTTAGTGGAGACTTTTCTGGATTTGGCGAGAATATAAAATTTTTAGTAAATTCAGAAGCCTCTATTCTAAAAAATCACAAGAAAAACCTTACAACAGTATCAATAACGGGGGCAGGAGATCTTTCTAGTTCAGCTGTTGATTTTAGAGCAAGAGTTAAAAATCAATCTGCTGGGATTGATCTTGCTTTGCAGGTAAATCCCAAATCAATTGATCCTTTTTCTATTGAGCTGAAAGGCAAGGATTTGTCAAAAGATTTAATTTCATTCTCTCTTCCTGATTCTTTAAATGCATTAGGCGCTTATATAGATACAAGCATTATTTTCGGAATGCAAAATACAATTTATTTTAATTACTCTGTTCCCAGCACTGGCTTGAAAGCTGAACCGAAAGCAAAAATTTTGATTAATGAGTCAAAGATAAATTTTAATGAAGATTTAGCAATAGATTTTTCCAGACCATTGATTGAGGCTGATAGTGAAAATTTATATGTTTTTTCACCATCTGGCAGAGTAACTAATTTTTCTTATGAGGCAGCCTATGGCCTATTAAATTATGAATCTCAAAAGCTTAGTTTTTATTCTCTGCATTCTATTAAAGCAATGGATCTGAAATATTTATTAGGCCTAGGAGAGGAAAACTTTAATCTACCAAAAGTGCAAGCAGAGCATAAAGGCGCAATTAAACTATCAAGCTTAAGTTTTAATAACGCTATTTCAGCAAAAACAAAGAACTTCTATTTGCCAATATTCCGACCTTATGAAATTAATCTTAATAAGGCGAGTATCTATATTGTTGATTTAGATGCAATTTATGGATTATTACCATCAACCTTCATGAAAGAGGAGCTTTCCATTCTTCTTATGGGCACCGGTTTAATGAAAAAATATGATTTAACCTTCTCGACCAATATAAATTTAGAGCCAGGAAACTTCATTCCTGATTCAGATTACTTCCAAGTTTCTGGTGATGATCTTTTTAAAATAGACCTTAATTTTCAAAAAAATTCTATGCCAATTTTAAAGATCGATTCAGATCTAAAAAATATTGAGCTAAATTCACCACTAAACTTGCTTTCGAAAAAGAAATTAGCAAGGCTGCCAACAGAAATCATGATAACTAATTTCTCTAATCCATCTATAAAACTTATCAACGAAAAGATTGATATGCACATTAGAGATTTCAGTAAATATGTTGGATATATTTCAATAGGCGAAGTGCTTCCTGCAAAGTATAAGAGTTTTGGTAACGAGTCTGGATTGAATGTATATATTTATTCAGAGGCTTTGAATGAGAATCTATTAAGTTCTGCCTTTCCAAGGAATTCTGAATTAGCATCTATAAATCTTAATAAATTCGCTTTTAATATTAAAAATTTTAAATTTTATAATAATAATTTTTATGATCTTTCAGGCTTGTTTGATTTAAATAACTCAGAAATTATAGGTAATTTAATCGCAGATAATCTTAATTTAAATTTAAGGATGGATCAGACTGGGTTTATGAGAATAGAGATAAGTGACTCAACTATCCCTGATATAGAATTTAAAAATTCTTCGCTATCAACCTCTTATGCAGCTTTGAATTCTAGAATTATTATAAGAAACTCTTCTCTTGGCAAAATAAAGGTTAAAGATTTTGATGCATATATCTTAAATAATAAAAAGAATTTCACTGTTAATAAAATTAAATTAAACTCCAATCTAATATCTATCAAACCATTAAAAAAATCTTCAATTGCATATTTTTCAATCGATAAGGTTAAGCCTCTTTATAAAATAAGTGGAGATTTTTTAATTAAAGATTCAAATAAAATTCCTTATTTAAGAGATTTAGCAGATTTTTCATATTTCAATGGATCTATTAATTTGCAATGGAAAGAACTCTCTGCTTTAAGTTATATAGAGGGAGAGAGTAATTTTATTTTAAAAGATCTAGCGATAAAAAATACTATCTCTGATTCAGTAGCTTTTAACTTACTTGGAGTCTTGAATTTAAGAAATATCCTTGGCAAGTTAGCAAATTTAGATCTTTCAATTGATGAATATACCTCAACTCAATTAAGCAGGGTTGAGGGAGACTTATTATTTAGTAAATCAAAGTTGAGGCTTGCATCTCCATTATTTATAGAAACAAATGCAGCTAAAATGAAGTGGGTAGGTCAAATTAATAAAAACTCTAAAAATAATCTTGATGACTTAGATCTAAATTTGGATTTGAGAATTAGAATTGGAGAAAATATACCATGGTATGCAGCAATCATTGGTGGCCTTCCGGCAGTTGCTGGCTCAGCAGTAATAAGTGAAATCTTTGAGGAAGATATAAATGACATGACTAATTATCAATATGAAATTATTGGCACTATCTCAGAACCGAAATTAGAAAGAGTTAAATGAGAAAGAAAGTTGCAAGACCAAGAAAAGAGAAGAAGCCTATTACATCAGTAACAGTAGTTACGACAACGCTTCCAGCAATTGCCGGGTCTTGATTAAATTTTCGTAAAATAATGGGTATAAAGATACCTGCAATTGCTGAGCATATTAAATTTGCAACCATGGCAACACAAATAAGAGTTGCAATGACCGCATCCTCAAACCAGAAATATGTTATTCCCCCAACCAAGATGGATAATAGGATTCCGTTTATAATTGATACTGCTACCTCTCTTTTATAGAGCCATTTTAAATTTGATTGATTGATTTGCTGAAGGGTTAATCCTCTAATCATAATCGTTAAAGTTTGAGTTCCAGCAACCCCACCCATGCTCGCAACAATAGGCATAAGAATAGCTAAATATACTATTTGATCGATCGTTGCTTGAAAAAGGCTTATTGTCAAAGATGCTATGAAAGCGGTGAGAAGATTAATTGATAGCCATAAGATTCTGCTTCTTGCAGCTCTTGCTGGTGCAGAAAACGTATCCTCTGCAACTCCAGCCATCCCAAGAAAGTTTTGATCAGCATCCTCCATAATGACATCAACAACATCATCAATTGTTATTCTTCCGATTAATCTAGATTCACTGTCTACTACTGGTGCTGAGACCCAATCATTTTGCTCAAACAATCTTGATACATCTTTATCATCTATATGTGCCTTCAATGGTTGAATTTCAGTTTCCATTAACTCTCTTACATTGAGGCTTGGATCTGAGACCACAATTGAAGAAATTGGTAAAGAGCCTAGATATTTATTTTCTCTTGAAACAACAAAGATTTGATCAGTATTTTTTGGGAGTTCTCGCTGAGCACGAAGATATCTCATTACAACCTCTAGATTATGCTTAGGCCTAACACTTATAATATCCGTATTCATAAGCCCGCCGGCTGAGTCCTCTGGATATTCTAATGCTTCTTGAATTCTTTGCCTGTCTCTTTTGGACATAGCTGACAAAATATTTTCTGTTTTTTGATTAGGAAGAATTTGAAGAATATCAACAATTTCATCAAGCTCTAAGTTGCCAATTATAGTAATAAGTTCTTCGGGTGAAATTTCTGAGATAAGTTCTTGTTGAATTTCATCATGTAATTCCGCAATGATCTCGCCTTCATCTTGTGTATCAATCAATGACCATAAAAATTTTCTTTCTTTAGGCGGCAGAGATTCTATGCTATGTGCTACCTCAGAAGGATGCATGGCAGATAAAATTCTTTTAATCTGATTGATTGAGGGCTCAACCCCTTGCCCCTGAATTCTGTTCAGGAGATCTTTAGATGAGAAGAGATGAGGTTTTATTTCTTTCATAGACTCAATTCTAACTCACCAGATTATGAATTATCTATTTCTTGAACTAGGGAGATTTATTTTCTTTCTATATTTTGAAATTGTTCTTCGAGCCAAGTTAAACCCTCGTATATTAAGCAAATCTGAAATCTTTTGATCGCTTAATTTTTTTTTCTCCCCTTCAATTATCTTTTGAATTTCTTCCATCAACTGTATAGGCGTGACTTTTCTAGTTTTAGACACAGAGCTTACTAAAAGTGATTTCATGGAAACAGCCCCTTTAGGAGTTTGTATATATTTTGACCTTAAAATTCTTGAAACGGTTGATGGGCTAATCTTTAATTTTTTTGCAAGCTCAACATTAGATAGCGGTTTTAATTCAGGGGATTTATTGGACAAAAAGTCAGCTTGTATTTTGCAAATCAATGTCCCTACATTTTGAACAGTTTCGTTTCTTTTATTTATTGCTCTAATCAACCATTTTGCTTCTCCGATTTTTTCTTTTAATTCTTTACTTGCTTTATTTTTTTTATTTTTCACTAATTCTTCTAAATCTTGATCAAGACTAATCAAGGGAAAATTATCTTTTCTAAACTGGACATTAAGATTTTGATTGTTATCTGGAATCACTTCTAAGTCTGGTTGGATGATATGTGTAGATTCAAACTCTAAACCAGGAGAAAGATCACACTGTTTAATTTTTTTAAGCACAGTTTCAACCTTATGCTTAGAATAATGTTTTGCTAAATGAGATGTTGCATCCTCAAAGTTAGAAAATTGAGGGTTAAATAGAATTTTATGTGCAATTTCTAATTCCTTGACTGAAATTTCTTTTTTTTTTAATTGTATGAAAATTGTTTCTTTAAAATTTCTTGCGCCAACCCCAGCAGGTTCTAGGTCATGAATTATATTACTCAAAACATATTTGATCTCTTTTATAGAATGAGCGCATTCCATCAGTTGCTCAATTTCATCAAGATCTATTTGAAGCAATCCATTTTCTTCTATGCATTGAATAATTACTAATGCAATTTTTTTCTCTTTATTATTAAGTTTGATGTCCTCTAGTTGATTTTCAAGATGATTTTGTAAAGTAAACTTATTTGGTAAATTCTCGAGGAGATCCATATCATCAAAGGAATTCGATTCATGATCAAAATCTTTTTTAAGGAAAGGATTTTCATCTATTTCATTATTAATCTTGTTGATAATTTCTAGTCTTGACAGCTGAAGTAGGTCTATTGATTTTTTTAATTGCGGGGTTATAGATAACTTATGATTTTGTTTGAATTCTCTTACAAGTTTGATTGACATCTTTTAAGAAAACATTTTGCCAAAATATTTCTGCTGAACATGAGTATTATCTTTTAAGCTCCCTTCATTACCTTCAGCAATAATACTTCCCTCGTTGAGAATAATAGCCCTGTGACACAAGCTTAAGGTTTCTCTAACATTATGGTCAGTTATTAAAATTGATATATTTTTCTTACAAATTTCTTGAAGTAATTCTTTTATTTCCTCAACAGCAATTGGATCAATGCCTGCAAAAGGTTCATCTAAAAGCATAATGCTAGGTTCACAAATTAAAGTGCGTGCTATTTCAACTTTTCTTCTTTGCCCTCCTGATAGCATTCTTCCCTTCATTTGAAGAATTTTTTTTAAATCAAACTCATCAATAACTTTTTTTACTTTTTTAATTTTTTGCTCTTTATTTCCATCTGATAATTCTGATATCCCCAAAAGATTGTCTTCAACACTTAGATCTGGAAAAATTGATGCTTCTTGGGGTAGATAACCTAATCCTAAATTTGCTCGAGCATGCATGGGATCATCTGTGACATCCTTATTATTAATAAATACTTTTCCTTGATTTGGAAAAATTAAACCAGCAGCTATATAAAAAGCTGTTGTTTTGCCTGCCCCATTTGGGCCAAGTAAACCTACAATTTCATTTGCTTCAATTGAGAAACTAATATCCGAAAGAACCTTTTGGGAACCAAAGGTCTTTTCGATATGATTTAGGCTTAGGCGGTCGCTATTCATTTGAACTGATTTTATATGCAATAAGATTAGATGAAATTGAATTTCCTTTGTTTAAGAGCTTTGCGTTTCCAATTAAATTCATAGATTTATTTGGATATATTATAAATAATTCAGCCTCACCATCTATCGTATTAGATTTTATCGTGGCTGGATTTCCATATATTTCTAATTTTTCGTCTTTATGGTTAAGCAGGGCATTAGAGCCTTTTATAATATAGCTATTGATTTTTATTTTAATATTATTTTTGAAAGCTAATTGCCTGGTTTCTTCATCAATAGTGACTTTATCTGATTGAATTGAAATATTTCGAAAGCTCGCATTCTCTTCTGGAACCACAAAAGGAAGATACAAACATACGAATACAATTGATAAAATTTTATACTTTTGAGACATTTCTTTACTTTAAATGATTCCTGCTTCAAGAAGTTGATGCATGGTAATTATGCCGATGTTATCTCTTTTATTTGTTGAGGAATTAACTACCAAACTAAAGATTTTATTTTTTTCCATAATTTCAGCAGCATCAATTGCAAGAGCATTGCTCTTAATACTTTTAAAGTTAGCAGTCATGACATCTTTTATAGCGGTCTTATTTAAATCCACTTCATTGTTAAGACATCTTCTCAAATCACCGTCTGTAAAAATCCCAACCACTGATTTATCATTTGAAACTAAAGTTACCCCAAGTTTTTTTTCAGTTACTTCCATCAATGCATCTTTTAAGGATGTGGCTTGATTAACTATTGGGGCTTTCTCATTCATGACTGCTAAATCTTGAACTATTGTTGAAAGTTTTTTTCCAAGGTGTCCAGCGGGGTGAGATTTTGCGAAATCATCTTTGCTGAAGCCTCGAGCCTCCAATAAAGCAATTGCTAGAGCGTCTCCAAATACTAATGCAATTGTGGTTGAGGAGGTTGGGGCTAGATCTAATGGGCAAGCTTCTTCGTCAGCATTTATTACTAAATTAATTTTACCTGCTTTTGCAATAGTTGATTGATTGTTATTAGTAAGGGTAAAGATATTCGCAGTTGATCGTTTTAATGCAGGTAAAATTTCAATTATTTCCTTTGTTTCTCCTGAATTGGATAAGATTAAGATTGCATCTTTCTTGCTGATCATTCCTAAATCACCATGGGCCGCTTCAGTTGGATGTATAAAAAATGATGAAGTGCCAGTACTTGATAATGTTGCAGAAATTTTTTGAGATATATGACCAGATTTGCCAATACCCATTAAAATTAATTTTCCCTTAGTGTTGAGAATCTTTGTGCATAGACTTTCAAAATTAGGCTGTATTTGATTGCTTAAACTCATTACAGCTTTTGACTCTATTTCAATGACCCTCAAAGCTGAAGTTATAAAATTCTTATCTTTCATATTTCATTTATAGTTTTTTACTAATGTTATAATACCCCTATGAATACTACTTTGAAATCTCTAGCTTTTTTTCTTGGAATGATATGCTTACTCGGCAATGCAGTTAGTGCATCTAACCCTCATAAGTTTATTGATACTCAGGCTCAAGAGATGGTTTCTATTATAAGAAATAATCAAGAACTTTTTGCTGAAGACCCGGAGCTATTTAAAGATAAAATTAATGAGGTTTTTGAGCCAATGGTTGATTTTAGAAGAGTGGGTGCAAGTGTGATGGGAAAAAAATACTATCTTGCTGCTTCAGAGTCTCAAAGACTCCAATTTATTAAGTCCTTTAAAAATTCATTGCTTGATACCTACTCCTCGACATTAGCTCAATGGGGCGATCAAAAAATCATTACTATTTTTCCAGAGTCGTCTGAATATAAAAAAACAGAGGATGTTCAGCAGAATTTAATTACTTCTAGCAATATTTATCCAATAACTTATAAGGTAAGAAAACATAAAAATGGAAATTGGTTAATCATTAATATAATTGTAAATGGAGTAAATTTGGGCCTTACTTTTAGGAATCAGTTCCAGGCTCTCGCAAAGGAACATAATGGAAATATTGACAAAATAATACAGCATTGGACATCTGATGCTAATCTTGATTAATCATCTGCTGATAATTATCTAATGGACATAGCTCAATTTTTAAGAACAAAATTTCCTGAAGCTGAAATATCTTTTGATGGAGAAAATTGCAATTCTAAAATCTTGATTATAAGTAAAGAATTTGAGGGTATGAATTCTCTTCAACGTCATAAGTTAGTTTTGAGCTTTTTAAAGGAACACTTTCAGACAGGTGAGTTACATGCTTTAAGCTTAAGAACAAAATCTCCATCAGAAATAGGTTAAAAATGGAAAAACTAAGAATCATTGGTGGGAATAAACTCTCTGGATCTATTTCTTGCTCTGGAGCAAAAAATGCTGCATTGCCAATGTTGGCAGCAACAATATTGAGTGATCAATCAATCACTTTTAAAAATCTGCCTTATCTTCAAGATATTACAACTATGTTTGAAATCTTGGGCTCAATGGGTGCAGATATTACCTTAAATGAAAATATGGATTTCATTATTTCAACATCTAAATTAAATGACTTTGAGGCTAGATATGAGTTGGTAAAGACCATGCGTGCCTCAATTTTAGTGCTCGGCTCCCTTGTAACTCGTTATGGTTTTGCGAGAATCGCTCTTCCAGGAGGTTGTGCAATTGGAACAAGGCCGGTTGATTTTCATCTAGATGCATTAGAAAAGCTTGGGGCTAAGATTGAATTAAAAAATGGTTATATTGAAGCAACTTCAAAAAAACTAATTGGCTGTGAAATTAATTTTCCAGGAGTTTCTGTAACTGGAACAGAGAATATTATGATGGCAGCAGTTCTTGCAAAAGGTCAGACCGTTCTAAGAAATGTTGCGAAAGAACCTGAGGTGGAAGATTTAGCAAATTTTCTGAATTCAATGGGAGCTAAAATTAATGGGGCTGGAACAGATGAAATTGTTATTGATGGTGTTGAAGATCTGACTGGAACAAAATTTTCCATCCCAGCAGATAGGATAGAAGCTGGGACTTATTTAATTGCAGCTGCTATAACTGGTGGTGATATAACTATTTCAAATGTACAAGCTCCCCGTATGAACAATATTTTAGATAAATTGAAATTAAGTGGAGCATCAATAAATGTTGGCGATAATAGCATTCAACTGATTATGAAAAATAATTCTATTTTACCAGTAGATATTTCTACAGCTCCATTTCCAGGATTTCCAACAGATATGCAGGCACAATTTACTGTATTAAATGCATTGTCTGAGGGTTCATCGGTTGTAACAGAAAATGTATTTGAGAATAGATTCATGCATGTCCAAGAACTCAATAGAATGGGTTGCGATATAACAGTTAAAGGAAGCAATGCATTTGTTAAGGGAGTTGATTCAATTAATGGAGCGCCTGTGATGGCAACAGATCTGCGCGCATCAGCAAGTTTAATTTTAGCAGGGCTATGTGCCAAAGGTGAGACAGTTGTAGACCGCATCTATCATATTGATAGGGGATACGAAAGGATTGAGGAGAAGTTGTCATATCTTGGAGCAGATATTACAAGATTGCCAAATTAGTAGCGCTTTTCTCAGAAACAATTATTATAATTAAATGCATAGATGCTCTTTGATCTTAGGAAATTTTTCTTTCATCACTCTTCTATGCAGGAGCAATGAAAATGTTTAGTACTAATGATTTTATATTCACATCAGAAACTACTCCTGATGTCACCACTGATCTTGTGGGATGCGTTAGTCAAGTTGAAGAGCTTATTGGTGTTGCTGATGCTATCAATGTAACAGATTCACCAAATTGTAAGAGTCGCTTAAATAGTTTGCTGGTTGCTTCAGAGATTAAAAGAAGTGGATTGGATGTTATTTTGCAATTAACTGGGAGGGATAGAAATCAGATTGCCTTGGAATCGGTTTTGCTCGGAGCGTTGTCGGTTGGAATAAATAAAGTTCTTTGTTTGAGTGGAGATCAGCCAGATAAGAATGGACCGGCAGTTGTGAATGAATTTAATGGAAATGGGTTAATTGAGTTATGTAAGGTTATTTCAGGAGGAACTTTGTCTGATGGAACAGCAATCAAAAACCCTTTACCAATTTATTCTGGTGCAGCAGATGATTTATATGCTCAACTATCAAAACCAGATGCTCTAGATAAATTAGTTTCAAAGTTAGAACAAGGAGCGAGCTTTGTTCAAACTCAATATTGTTTTGATTACGATGTCATTAAACAATATTCAGAAAGATTAAACGACGAAGGCTCTTTCAACAATTGCAAAGTGATAGTTGGAATGGGCCCCTTAAAATCAGCCAAACAGGGCGACTGGATGCGAAAAAATTTATGGGGCGTAAATATCTCTGATGAAATTTTACTTCGTTTAGAAGAGAGCAAATCACCAGTAGAAACTGGTGAAGAAATTTGCCAAGAACTAATAGAAAAAATCATGCAGCTTCCATGTATTGGCGGGGTTCATTTGATGGGTCCAAATTGTGAAAAAGGTTCGGCTAGAATAATTTCTCATTTTAAATAAGACTCTTCAAAACCCACTAAACTCCAAGCAAACTCCCAACCACCATTGAGTGGGAGTGAAAAGTCCATATAAATCAATAACTTATATAAATATTGAGAAGATGAAAAATGATATATTTAGCAGAATTACTCCCACCATTATATTGATCAAGAAGTATTAGCTAATGTGAAATATCAACCCTTTGGAGGAGGTTGCAATCCAAGTTGCCTAGTTGACGAACATTTTTTAACAAAAAGAACTTGTAATTCCTCTAATAAGATTAAAGTTTCTTGGAACTCCGGGACAACTGGATCAACTCCACTAGATTTAAAACCAAAGAAGTTTGTTCCTCTATCTGGATTATTTGATTCTATTCCTGCAGTAAATGATGCTTTGCTTCTACCTGCTTTTTCTGTGACTCTATCAGCAATATCAGACAACACATCCTGAACTCTAATTACTTGCTGTGATAGCTGGGTGCAATCTAATGATTCTGGGTCAAATGGAAAATGTGACCTGGGATCGACTGATTCCTCATACATTGTAACAGGCATCGCACAACTAGTAGCTATTACAATAGTTAATATAAGCAATGTAGCTTTCTTTTTCATTATCTCGAAAAGCTTGACCATTTATAAACCCCTAACATTTAATAGCATACATCATATAGCAATCTTTTAAAATCAACAATAAAATGTTTTTCATATGATCGATAACAATATATAAAAGCTAAAAGATCAGTTTTATGGTATATCGTTCAAAAGATATTAGTTAAAGAAAAATTTGAATAAAGATAATTTAAAATCGATATTAAAAGAAGTTGAAACAATTGCTATAGTTGGAGCTAGCTCTAACCCAGATAGAGATAGTTACAAAGTCATGAAGTTTCTTCAAGACCACGGGTTTGAAGTGTTTCCAGTGAACCCAAACTTATCAAGGACTAAAATTCTAGGAAAAGAGTGTTATCCAAGCCTAGATTCTATTGAACAACCAATTGATATGGTGGATGTGTTTCGAGCTGTAGAATATATCCCTGGTATTGTAAATGAAGTAATAAAAATTAAAGCTAAAATCTTATGGACACAAGAAGGCCTGTATAGTGAAGAGGCGGAATCTTTGGGAAAAAGTGCCGGTCTAAAAGTAGTTATGGACAAATGCCCAAAAAAAATTCTTGAAAATTAGCTAATGAAATTATGAAAGAAAGTACAAATAAAATTTTAAAGATTGATCAAACTCATGCAGGCATTCTTCGTTTGGTGATGGATGATCCAAAGAATAAAAATTCTCTTTCAGACAATATGATGGCGCAGTTTAAAAAGCAGTTATTTAATGCATCATCTGATGATTCGGTGAAGGTTATTATAATTTCTGCAATTGGTGATGTTTTTTGTTCAGGGCATAACCTAAAAGATATAACAGAAGCTCGGAATAATGAAGATGAAGGGAGAGAATATTTTTCAGATCTTTTTAATTTATGCTCTTCATTAATGCAGATGATCACCGCCTGCCCGAAACCAGTCATAGCGGAAATTAATGGAGTTGCAACTGCTGCTGGTTGTCAATTAGTGGCTAGTTGTGACTTAGCTATAGCGTCAGATTTATCAAAATTCGCAACACCAGGAGTAAATATAGGTTTATTTTGTTCAACACCCATGGTCGCGCTCTCAAGAAATGTAAGCAAGAAAGATGCACTGAAAATGCTTCTTACAGGCGATATGATTGATGCTGCAGAGGCTAGGAGAATCTCTCTAATCAATGACTATGTCTCTTCTAAAAATCTCCATGATGCTGTCATGTCTATTGCTAAGAAAATTGCTAGTAAGTCTATTTCCACTCTAGGAATTGGCAAGGAAGCTTTTTATAAGCAGCATGAGATGAGTCTTGCTGATGCTTATGATTTCACTTCAAAGGTTATGACTGAAAACTCTCTTACAGATGATGCAAAGGAGGGCATTGCCTCATTTTTAGAGAAACGTGACCCAGTTTGGGAGGATGATTAAGTTATTGAATGGGAATAGCTTCTGTTACAACCTTGTAATCTTCTACATTTGAGTCTTGTAATATTTTGAAGTTGATCTCATCCCCTGGAAAGGAATTTTTTAGAGCGCTAGTTAAATTCTCCCATGAAGGCGATTCATTATTAACTGACAAGATTATTGCTCCTGGTTTTATTTTTCCATTATTAAAAAGTGGCCCAATATTTTTTAGCTCTAATATCTCAAGACCATAGGTAGGTTTGTTATTTAATAAGAACCTTTTGGCCTTTACTCTAAAATCTCCAACCCATGATCTTTTAACTGAGCCGTACTGAATAATCTCTGAGGCGACTTCAATCATTTTATTGGCTGGCAGAGCAAATCCAATTCCTGCATAGGATCCTGTTTTAGAAAAAATTTTTGTATTCATTCCAATCAAGTTGCCTTTATGATTTATTAGAGCTCCACCAGAATTTCCTGGATTAATGGCAGCATCAGTTTGAAAAAGTTCAAGATATGGATTTCCATAATCTCTTCCAGTTGCGCTAATAATTCCGCTGGTAAATGTTTTTCCTAGACCAAATGCATTCCCAATTGCAATTACTTGATCACCTATTTGAACTGATGAGCTGTTAGATGCCTCGATAGGCTTTAAAGCATCTATTGGATTTATTTTAATTACCGCAAGATCAGACCTTTCATCAAAACCGATTAAGGATGCTGGATAAACTTGGCCATCATCTAGTTCTACTTCAATAATTGATGTTCCCTCAATTACATGAAGATTGGTAATAAGATATCCATCATTAGAAATAATAATTCCTGAGCCCATGACATCATTGACTGAATTTCCATTAAATAATCTAGTTCCATTATTCTTTTTAGAGCTTATATTAACGACTGAGGGGGATGCCTTTGAGATTGCTTCCACATAACCATCACCATTCGACATATTTGTATAAAGATATGTCAGAATACCAACCAAGATTAAAAAATTTATCCTTGAAAGTTTGTTATTAAAAAATCTCATATGATCATTAAATCAATAATATGAAGGATATAAAAGTTGTAATAGAGAATTTATCTGCTAAAGGTATAGTTCTCGATAATTCGCAAACTTCATTCCTAGAAGAATTTATTGAGCTTGATTCAAAGTACAAACCTCCAACATTTTTTTTTAGCAATAATTCAGCTTGCAATTTATATCTATGGGGTCCAGTTGGGAGAGGCAAAACAATGATGCTTCAAGCCATCCAAGATTCTTATTTTTCTCATGTAGGCCAATTTCACTTTATAGAATTTATGCAGCTTGTGCATAAAAAATTATCTGATTTTTCAGGAAACAGTGATCCCTTATTAAAGGTTGTTAAGGATTTTTCGAATGATTATACGATTATTTTTATAGATGAATTTCAGATTGAAGATATTGCTGATGCGATGATCATAGGCACTTTAATTGAGGCATTATCCAAAAAAGGAATAAGATTATTAATTTCCTCTAATTCACATCCAGATAACCTTTATAAGGATGGCCTCCAGAGAGCTAAATTTTTAAATACTATTGATTTCATAAATGAAAACTTTTTTATTTATCATTTATTAGGAACCGAGGACTATAGACTAAAAGAAATTGCACGTTTCGATAGTTCTATTGAAGACAGGAATAGTGATGAAAGGGTTCAGGATTTTTTACAAAGGACTTTCAAAAAAGATATTGCTGATATAACTGAATTTTCAGCAAGCAAGAGAAAATTTAATTGTTTAGGTTGTTCGGATAAGATTCTTTGGCTTTCATTTGATGATTTTTTTTCATCACCATGCTCAAGTAAGGATTTTATTGAGATTATCAAAAAATTTGAATGGGTTTTTATCAATAATTTTCATGAATGTAATGATGATCATATTGACAAACTTAGAAGATTTATCAGCTTTATTGATATTGCTTACCAAGAAAAACAAAAATTAAAATTCTTCTATGACCCAGATTTAATAAATAATTTGTATTCTGGTGATCAGCTGCATCATTTATGGGTTAGGACGGAAAGCAGACTCCATCAAATATCATCAAAAAAATATCTTCAAAATTTAGAGAAAAAATAAACTAAATGAATTAAAATATTGATTAAATAGCGCGTAAACATTAACATTCGCATCTAATTTTTTCTTTAAATATAATAAGTAATGAAAACTCTTTCACTCAGAAAAGAAGACGCTCAACACGATTGGTATGTTGTGGACGCTTCTGACAAAATTCTAGGGCGTCTTGCAACAAAAATAGCTGATCGTATAAGAGGCAAAGACAAGCCTACTTTCACACCCCACACTGATGGAGGAGATTACGTCGTAGTCATTAATGCAGAAAAAATTCGTGTTACTGGAAATAAGTTTGATGATAAAAAATATTACACTCATTCGCTTTATCCTGGTGGACTCAAGACTAAAGCTTTCAAAGATATTATTCAAGATAAACCTGAATACATTCTAGAAGAAGCTGTGAAAGGCATGCTTCCAAAAAATAAACTTGGAAAGCAGATGTTCAAAAAACTCAAGGTATATCAAGGTGATAATCACCCTCATGCATCACAAGAACCACAAATTTGGGAGCCAAAAATATGAGCGCAGCTATCCATTATGCAACTGGTAGAAGGAAAACTTCATCAGCCAGAGTCTATCTCTCTAAAGGCAAAGGAAAAATATTAGTCAATAATAAAGAATTATCTCATTACTTTGGAAGGCAAGTTGCGCAAATGCTAGTAATGCAACCCTTAAAATTGACCGAGTTAGATGAGCAGGTAGATATCAAAGCCATGGTTAAAGGTGGCGGCAGCTTTGGTCAAGCCGGAGCTATTAGACATGGAATCTCAAGAGCTTTGCTTGAATTCGACGAGTCCCTTAGACCCCAGTTAAAATCTGCTGGATTTCTGACCAGAGATGATAGAAAAGTAGAAAGAAAGAAACCAGGATTAAAGAAAGCAAGAAAAAGCTCTCAATTCTCCAAACGTTAATTTCTACTTTATGGAAGAAAAAATTACCACGCGAAGAAAAGTACTCATAGGTATGACTTCGGCAGTTGGTGCAGTTGGCGCTTCATTTGCTGCCGTTCCATTTATTGCTTCTTGGAATCCAAGCGCAAAGGCAAAAGCCTTTGGTGGCCCAGTAAAGGTTGATGTTTCTAAAATGCAAATAGGGCAAAAAATCCAAGTAGCTTGGAGAAAGCAGCCTATATTTGTTATTCGGCATAGTAAAGAAGCATTACAAAACCTTTCTAATGTAGAGCCTAAACTTGATGATCCAAATTCTCTTAAAATTGAAGAGCCATACAGGGATGAAAACCCAACTAGGTCAACCTCGACAGAATATACAGTGCTAGCAGGTGTATGCACTCATCTAGGATGTGCTCCAAAATATTATCCTGAAATGGAATCAAAACCATGGGATGAATCATGGGTTGGAGGATTTTTCTGTCCCTGTCATGGTTCTACGTTTGATATCGTTGGAAGAGTATTTAAAGGAGTTCCAGCCCCCACTAACTTAAAAGTTCCGCCACATTACTTTGATGGAAGTATATTAACAATAGGGGAAGAAAGAGGCACTGTATAATGACCCAAGAATCATCAGGATTTTTTAACTGGATTAACAATCGTCTACCTATTGTTAATACATTCGAACGCCACTTATCCAAGCATCCAGTCCCTAAAAAAGTTAACTTTTGGTATATGTTTGGTGCATTAGCATCAGTAGTTTTAATTATTCAAATTATTTCAGGTATTTGGTTAATGTTTGGATATGAGAATACCGAAGAAGGAGCTTTTAGCTCTATTGAATTCATTATGAGAGATATTGAATACGGTTGGATTATTCGGTATATGCATACTACTGGCGCTTCAATGTTTTTTGCTGTTGTTTATCTTCATATGTTCAGAGGATTATTGTATGGCTCATATCAAAAACCAAGAGAATTGGTTTGGATATTTGGCATGGCTATATATCTTGCCATGATGGCAGAAGGATTCTTAGGTTATGTTCTGCCTTATGGTCAAATGTCTTATTGGGGCGCTCAAGTAATTATCTCTCTCTTTGGAGCAATACCATACATAGGTGAGTCATTAGAAATATGGATTAGAGGTGATTACTATATTTCTGGTGCAACCATTTCAAGATTCTTTGCTTTGCATGTGGTAGCTTTACCCTTGATACTAATTGCTCTAGTTTTTATGCATTTAATTGCGTTACATGAGGTGGGAGCAGGCAACCCTGAAGGCGTGGATATTGAAAAGCATGTAGATGAAGATGGAGTGCCATTAGATAGCGTTCCATTTTTTCCATATAAAGTTTTAAATGCTTTAGTGGCAATTGGAATATTTGGCATTGTTTTTTCTGTCATTATGTTCTTTTTCCCTGAAGGCGGGGGTTATATGATAGAGCTAGCAAACTTTGAAGAAGCAAACCCTCTAATCACTCCTGAGCACATTGCTCCAGTTTGGTATTACTCCCCATACTATGCCATGTTGAGGGCAGTGCCTGATAAGTTAGGTGGCCTGATAGTAATGGCTGCTGCTATAGCTATTTTATTCGTAGTCCCATGGCTTGATAGAAGCAAAGCAGCCTCGATAAGATACAAAGGCATACTAAGTAAAATCGCAATGACTATATTTGTTATCAGCTGGCTCATGCTAGCATGGCTGGGCACTGTTCCTGTAACAGCATTGAGGACTAACCTTAGTATTATTGGAACTGTTATTTATTTTGCTTTCTTCCTTTTGATGCCTATCTATACTTCAATTGAAAAAACTAAGCCGGTGCCAGAAAGATTATGAGGAAGCTCCTTTTACTAGTTTTCTTATTTATTTGTTCTCAAGAAATTTTTGCAGCTGGCGGTGCAGCATGTGGCGATTATGGCGAATGTGATACTTTTAAACCTGAGCTAAATAATATGGAATCACTGCAATTAGGCGCCCTTACTTTTATTAATCATTGTTATGGTTGTCACTCATTGAAATACTCTCGATGGGGAAGAATTGCTGAGGACTTAGAGATTCCTGAGAATATTTTTACAGATAATCTAGTCTTTGGTGCAAGTGTTAAGCTTGGAGACAGAATGACTGGATCAATGAAGCCAGCTGTTTCCGAAACTTGGTTCGGTATAGCGCCTCCAGATCTAACTCTTGTAACTAGACTGCATGGTTCTGATTGGGTTTATACATACCTCAGAACTTTTTATGAAGACTCTTCTAAGCCATATGGGGTAAATAACATGGTATATCCTGGTGCAGCAATGCCAAACGTTTTAGCTTCAATGCAAGGTCAACAAATATTGTCCTGTAAGGATGTGCCAATAATTGCTAGTAATGGGGGAGTAAGAAGAGATGAGCTAGGCAATGACGTAACCGAAGAAAAGTGTGGCTATCTAAAAACTATTGAGGGATCGGGCGCCTTATCTGTTAAAGAATTTGATGAGGTTATATTCAACCTTGTAAATTTTATGACATATATTGGCGAACCAAGTAGAGCAAATAGAGAAAGGATGGGTTGGTATGTGATATTATTTTTTATAGTATTTACCGCTCTGTCTTATCTTCTTTTTAGAGAATATCAAAAAGACTATCATTAGAATTTAACTTATAACAAAGAGGAAGCATGATTTTATATTCTGACAAAGACGACCATTACAGCCATAGAGTGAGAATAGTTCTTGCTGAAAAGGATATTGCATGTGAAATTAGAGAAACCTCAAACGAGGAAGCTCCGGAAGAGGTGCTTGCATTAAATCCTTATCATACTTTACCAATTTTAGCTGATAGAGATCTAGGTTTATATGATGCGGGAGTTATGCTTGAGTATCTTGATGAGCGTTTCCCCCATCCTCCTCTTCTTCCCGTATACCCGGTATCAAGAGCTAATAGCAGAACGCTTATGCTAAGAATAGGCAAAGAATGGTGCCCGTTAGTCGATACATTAATTGCTAAGGAGCTTTCTGAAAAAGAGCTATTGATTGTAAGAGAAGAATTGTTGAATGAAATAAGCACGGTTGCTCCAACCTTTAAAGAGTTCGATTTTTTTATGAGCGAAGATTTTTCATTAATTGATTGCTATCTAGCCCCAATTTTATGGAGACTTCCTTCACTTGGAATAACTCTTCCCTTAAACAGACATTTGAAGCCCTTACTGGATTATCAAACTAAAATATTTGCTAGACCAAGTTTTCAGGACAGCCTCTCATTAATAGAAAAAGATCTGAGAGACTAAGATGAAAATAAATCTGAGCTAATTTTCTGCATTGGAATATTTCTTTTTGTACATGAGTTAGATTTATAGAGAATACTTCCAGTAACACCATTCACTTTTGCTGATTGCACTCCAGCTTGCTTAAGAACTTGCACTAACAACCATTCATTTAAAGTTCCTAGCTCTAAGAATTTTTCTAGGGATGTAGATTCATCTTTCTGAACTTTTGTTACCAGATAATTTGAAATAGGAGCCCAAGAATCTTCATAGTCCAATAATTGTAGGGGAGAATAAACATCTTCCAAAGATGAGATAAAATTTAAATATTCAAAATTACTGCCTCCATGATATCTTAGAGCAGGAATCATTAATTTGTAGTCTTGAGGTTTCAAAAGAATTACTACTTTCCCTATATCAGATCTAGGACGGGGAGCAAAATTTAAATCTTGATTTGGGTTTAGGCTAGAAATTTTTTTAAATCTTTTTTCGCTAAAATTAATGCCCAGTATTTGTGAGGAAAATTCTTGAAAGTTGGCTGCATTATATTCTACTGCTATGAGGCTTGAATTTTTTTGCTTTAAACCCTCAATAAAAGATGCATATTCCTTAGAGTAAACAACTAATATCTGATCAGAGTTTTGATTTATTGCTTCATTCATTGACAAAATGGCCTCATCATAAAGGCTGAGACAGAAACCATTAACTTTTTTTGAAAGTAAGTTCTTAGGAAGAGAAAGTTGTTTTTTCTCATTCCATGAAATATTAATTGGAAGATTAAATTTATAAATTAATTCTATTATCTCTTTGGAGTATTGCTGGTTGGGTTTTAGCTCAAGATAATATTTTTTTTTAGATAGAATTTTCTGATAATTATTTTTTAATAATTTTGCTTCCTTTAATTGCCCTTGATTCAAAACATCACTATCAATTGTTCTCTGGATTATCTCCAAGTCATTAATAGAGTAGTTTTGATAGTTGAAAATCTCTTGAAAATCTTTTGCACCATGTTCTTGAGACTCAATGGATTCAACATATAAATTTTTAGATGTTGATGAGCAAGATGCTAAGATAATCAATGTTATAAAATGCACCAAATATTTATATTTTTTTAAAATCATTAAGTTCTTTTCATGCTTTATATAATTTGTACCCCTATTGGTAATTTAAATGATTTCTCATCGAGGTCAATCAATACCTTGAAGGAAGTAGATAAGATTTTTGTTGAAGATACCAGGGTTACGGCAAAACTATTACAACATTTTGACATTCAAAAGAAAACGAAGCCATTTCATGAACATAATGAAAATGAAGCTAGCACTGAAATAATTGAACTTATTAAAAATGGCCAAACAGTAGCACTTCTCTCTGATGCTGGGGCGCCGCTTATATCTGACCCAGGATACCCATTAATTCAAAAGTGCATAGAAGAGGATATTTTTTTTACTGTACTTCCGGGACCCTCAGCAGTAATAAATGCTGTTATTCTGTCAGGGTTACCCACAGATAAATTCTACTTTAATGGATTTTTACCTAAACAACCTGAAGCAAAAAGAAAAATTGCTGTTAAGTTGCAGAATTCTGATGTAACAAATATTTTTTTTGAATCTGCAAAAAGAATTAGTAAAACTATCTTAATTTTTTCTGAAGTACTTAGTTCAGATACTCAATTAGTAATTTGCCGAGAGATGACCAAGGAACATGAATCAATTTATAGAGGAAATATTGAAGAAATTTTGAATTTTTTTAAAAATAATGAAATTACATTATTGGGAGAGTTCGTAATTCTTGTCTACCCTTGCTCATCATTAAGTACAGTTTTGGATTTAGATGAAAATTTTTGTCGTCCATTTCTTGATTATTTGTCTCCAACAGATGCATCGAAGCTCATAGCTAAAGTTACTTCTTTCTCTAAGCAAGAAGTTTATAAATTCCTTTTAAGTATTTCTAAATAACAGTAAAGGTATTAAAATGCATTCGAGTTGATCGGATGACTGCTAGCAATTTGTTAGAGGAAAGTCCGGACTTCATAGAGTAGAGTGCCAGGTAATTCCTGGGGAGCGTGAGCTTACGGCAAGTGCAACAGAAATTATACCGCCAAGAAATTGGTAAGGGTGAAATGGCAGGGTAAGAGCCTACCGCGTACTTGGTAACAAGTACGGCAGTGTAAACCCCACTTTGAAGCAAAACCAAATAGGAATCCGTTTAGGCTACTCGTCTAGGATTCGGGTAGGTTGCTTGAGCAATATGGCGACATATTGCCTAGATAGATGGTCATTTAATACAGAATCCGGCTTATAGATCAACTCAATCAATTTTTTTTAAAAAAAAATGTGTAAAAGTGTGTTAAATGTAGTATAAAGTGTGTAGTAATTAATTTTTTACATACATTATGTTTGGTTTTACAACAATTTCGATAGATGCAAAGGGCAGGTTAGCTATCCCAGCAAAATATCGAGATCAACTTCGTTCTCAAAATGAAGAAAGCATTGCTGTTACAAGAGACCCTCAATATCCAGCATTAAAAATTTATCCTGGCTCAATCTGGGATAGCATATCTAGCGAACTTCAATCATTACAAGGCCTTGATCCAATTGTAAGAAATTTGCAATGGACAATTTTAGGAAACGCTAGTGTTAGTTCATTTGATCCGAAAGGCAGAATGCTAATACTTTTGCCCTCAGAGTTACAAGATTATGCAGAAATCAAAAAACCAGAAAAAGTATCTATTATCGGCATGGGTAATAAATTTGAAGTCTGGAATGAAAAAAATTGGGAAATGAGGCAAACAGGTGGTGCTTTATCAACTGAAATTCTTGAGGTTGTATTACCAGAGAGCTTAAAAAAAATATCTTTTTAAAGGGGTAGAAAATGAATTGGGAAATAATTGAAGAAAATGCTGGACTAGCCAAGATCAAGGTTATCGGTGTGGGTGGTGCTGGAGGAAATGCAGTTATTCATATGATAAATCATGAAATCCAAGGAGCAGATTTTATTTGTGCTAATACTGATTCGCAAGCTTTAGATAGAGCAACAGGATCTACTATTTTAAAACTTGGTGATAATGTTACTAGAGGCTTAGGAGCTGGAGCAGATCCAAAGGTAGGTAGAGCAGCAGCAGAGAGAGATAGAGCTGCAATTGAAGAATTACTTGCTGGAGCAGATATGATCTTTATTACTGCAGGAATGGGAGGTGGAACTGGAACTGGTGCAGCTCCAGTGATTGCTGAAATTGCCAAAGAGCTTGGAGCTTTAACAGTAGCAGTCGTAACCAAGCCATTTAATTTTGAAGGCCATAAAAGAAAAGCTGCAGCCGAGCAGGGAATAGCAGAGCTTGTTGAGGAAGTAGATAGTTTAATTACTATACCAAATCAAAAATTGATGGATATTTTAGGTAAAAAAACATCCATGGAAGATGCTTTTGCAAAGGCAGATGATATTTTAAAAGGAGCAGTTCAGGGTATATCTGACATTATCATGAAACCTGGATATATAAATGTTGACTTTGCCGATGTAAAAACAGTTATGTCAGAAAAGGGAATTGCCATGATGGGTACTGGTCAATCAAGCGCTGATGAAAGAGGAATTGATGCTGCCAGCCAAGCTGTAAGCTCAGAGTTGCTTGAAGATATTGAACTTAAAGATGCACGGGGTATATTGGTAAATATAACGGCAAAATCACCAACAATGGCAGATTTTGATGAGGTTGACTCAGTTATAAGAGATTTTACAGCCGATGATGCAACTATTATCTATGGAACTGTAATGGAAGATTCAATGGATGAAGAAGAATTGCTTGTTACGGTTGTGGCAACAGGAGTTAATCAGCAAACAGCAACTTTAGCCGTCGATAATTCAAAAAGAGCTACTGTGCAACTTAATCCAGTAGGTTTAGATACACCAGTGTTAGAAAAATCAGTTGAGTCAGTTGGCACATCGTCTGCAGAGGATATAGATTTCCTTGATGTGCCGACCTTCATGAGAAAGCAAGTAGACTAAATCTATGCTTCATGTTCCAGTTCTGCTGGAAGAATCATTAGACTTCTTGCTTAATGATTTATCTGGAAGATTTTTAGATCTAACTTTTGGAAGAGGCAGTCATTCCCAAGCAATCCTTAAAAAAATTTCTTCTCAAGGAAAATTATTTGCTGTTGACAGAGACCTTGAAGCAGTTTTATTTGCAAAGGATCACATAGCTGACCCTCGTTTTAGTATAGTTCACTCAAACTATTCTGAAATTGACTCATTATTTCCTCAACAAAAATTTGATGGAGTTTTATTTGATCTTGGCACATGTTCAACTCACTTAGATAACCCTGAAAGAGGTTTTAGCTTTCAAAATAATGGCCCTTTAGATATGCGTATGGATTTATCTAAAGGTTTCAGCGCATCTGAGTGGCTTAATAGCGCATCTGAAAAAGAAATAAGTAATATTTTATATCAATATGGAGATGAAAAGGCTTCAAGAAAAATTGCCAATGCAATCATAGAGTTCAGAGAAATTAGACCTCTAGAATCTACAATTCAGCTTACAAAAGTAATTGAATCAGTTCTAAAAAGAACGGGTAAAACTCATCCAGCTACAAAGTCATTCCAAGCTATTAGAATTCATGTAAATAATGAGTTAGGCCATTTAAAGATAGCGCTCTCAAAGTTGCATCATGTTCTCAAAGTTGGTGGGGTTGTAGTAATTATTTCATTTCATTCTCTCGAGGATAGAATTGTAAAAAATTTCTTCAAACCTGAAATCCAAGAACTTCCAAAAGATATCCCAATAAATACTTCAGTAAAAGAAACATATAGGTGCATCAAGAAAAAAATCAAACCATCCGCCAAAGAGATCAAAATGAATCCTCGTTCAAGGAGCGCAGTAATGAGGGTATTTTCGAAATTATGAAAAATAATTTTTATTTATATATTTTTCTTCTTAATGTTTTCTTTTTATTTTGTATATGTCTTGAAACTATAAAAATTAGATGGCAATTTAGTCAAGAGCATGAGAATAATGCCTATCTTAAAGTTGCAAATAATAAATTAACTGAAATTAATTTTAATTTACAAACCGAATACTATCATCTTAGTTCTCCTGCGAAAGTTGAACGTCACGCAAAAGAAATTTTAAAGATGGTTGAGATTTCTAAATTAACTAATATAGATTATGAAAAATAATTTTGGCTATAGTTGGCGGGCAAATTTAATATATGCTTTTCTAACCCTAAGTCTATTCATATTGGTGTTTAGAATAATAAGCCTTCAATATATTGAAGGAGATTTTTTAACATCCAAAGGCAAAAGTATGCTTGAGACCTCTAGGTCAATACCGGTATTACGCGGCAGCATATTAGATAGAAATAATTTTCCTCTTGCGGTATCTATTAATCAGTATGATTTATATGCCTTAAAAAAATTTTCAGATGAAGATTTTAATAAATTAAATAATATTCTTTCTCTAATGAAAGATTTTTCTACAATTAAAAAAATAAACAAAAAAACCTTAATATTTCCTAATTTAGATTTTTCTCAATACGAGAATGTAAAACGTTTAAAACTCTCTAGTATTGAGATTGAATCCTTTCAGAAAAGGTATTATCCACTAGGAGAACAGGTTTCAACTTTGGTTGGATTTGCCGGAAAAGATGGATTTGGTTTAGAGGGGCTTGAAAATATTTTAGATTATGAATTATCAGGAGTACCCGGCCGAGAAACTATATATAAAAATGCCAGTAGGAGACCTCAAGTAACCCAAGCAGCTATTCAAGGTCGTGATATAAAATTAACAATTGATAGCAGGGTTCAGTTTTATGCTTACAAGCATCTTTCAAGCTTTGTTAAGGCCAATAATGCAAAAGGCGGCAGTGCGATAGTGCTAGATAATATTTCTGGAGAAATTCTAGCAATAGCTAGCTATCCTTCATACAATCCTAATAGCCCTCAAAGACAGATTAAAAGAAATAGAGCCTTGGTTGATGCATTTGAGCCAGGCTCAATTATAAAACCCCTAGCTTTGGCTAAGGGAATTGATATGGGTATTCTTTCTGTTGATCAAGTAATAGATACTAGCCCAGGATTGATAAATTTAAGTGGCAGAACAGTATCTGATTCAAAAAACTACATGGATCTTACTGCACGTGAAGTTATTGCTAAATCAAGTCAGGTAGGAGCTTCTAAGTTAGCTTTGCAAGTAGGAATAGATGGATTGGTTTCAGGCTATAAAGGATTTGGCCTTTCAAAACCACCAAACATATTTTTCCCTGGGATTGCATATGGAGTCATCAATTCAAGGGAAGATATCTCTGACCATGAAATTGCAAGTATCGGATTTGGGTATAGCATGACTGCATCTTCTTTGCAGTTAGCACAAGCATATTCAGTTTTTGCCAATAATGGGTATCTTAAAGATTTTAAAATATTCTTAGATGATGTTGAAGTATACAAGCAGAGAGTAATAGGTCAGGATGCCGCTCATGATGTTTTAGAGTCTTTAAAATTGGTTGTTACAGATGGAACTGGAAGACTTGCAAGATTGCCTAATCATGATGTCGCTGGAAAAACAGGCACATCTCATAAAACAAGCTTAAAGGGTGGATACGATCAAAGTAAATATATAGCATCTTTTGCAGGAATCGTACCATTAAATTCTAAAAGACTTACAATTTTTGTCAGTATTGATGAACCGGGATTAAATAATTACTCTGGCGGTAGTGTAGCCGCTCCCCTATTTGCAGCTATTTCTAACGATGTTCTAAATTATTTAGATGAATAAATTATCTTTTATAAAACCCTTCATCGATACAAATGTGTTTGATGATTGTGTTATTTCTTCTATCACTGACGATTCTAGAGATGTTCAAGAAAATTCATTATTTGTTGCTAGACAAGGTGTAGGATCACATGGAAAAGAATACATAAAAGATGCGATTCAAAAAGGAGCATCCTGCATTTTTACTGACAAGAAATTAGAGGAAGAGTTAGATATACCAACTTATTATTTGCATGATTTAGAAGATAAGATCTTGGGGATCCTTTTTAGATTTCATGGGTTATCTGAAGATGATTTTATTTTTCATGGCGTAACAGGAACTAATGGCAAAACAACAACTGCCTTTATGGCTCATAATTTTATCCGAGGGCTTAAAAGATCCTCAGTTTATATTGGAACCATAGGAGCAATAATCAATGATGATTTTGTTGAAACAAAGGGTAATACAACACCAGGAATATTTGAGATATTTCAAATTTTACGCTCTTGCAACTTTCACCAAAAAACATATATTTTCATTGAGATTTCTTCTCATGCATTAGTGCAAAATAGATTGGGGAATTTACCTTTTTGGCAAACTATACTTCTTAATATTCAATCCGACCATTTGGATTATCATAAAACAGAAGCAGATTACATTAATGCAAAATTATCCATTATTGACCTGAAAAATAAAAATCCATCAATAATTTTTATTGATCAAATACAAGACTTAATTAAAAATTTTTCCGATGATCAGAAAGAACAGCTCTCCAAAGCACAATTTTTAAGCTCTCAAAATTCTTCAGCAGCATTAAAGTATTCATTAGAATATAACCCAGATGGGAATTCTAAAATAAATTTAAATTTTCCAAATTTATTCTTAGATATTCAGGCCTCATTATTTCTTAAATTTAACATTGAGAATTATATTGCAGCTATTTCCTTAATTTCAGATCATATTTCTATAGATGAATTAAAGAATGTGAGCAAAAATACAATCACCCTTCCTCAGGGAAGAAGTGAGATTTTAAGATTAAAAGAGGGGAATATATTGATTGATTTTGCTCATGACCATCAATCTATCCGAAATATTCTTTCTGAATTAGTTAATCATCATGATGAAATAATTGTGGTTTTTGGATGTGGCGGAGATAGAGATAAATCTAAGAGACCAATGATGATGAAAGCAGTGCAAGATTTTGCAAGCAAAGTATTTTTTACATCAGATAATAACAGGTATGAATCTTTCTCTTCCATTGCATTAGACGCAATGGAAGGAAACGATCATAATTGCGCTGAAATTATAGAGGATAGGCAGGAAGCTATCAGATCAGGACTTCAACTCTTAAATAAAGAAAATATATTGGTAATATTAGGTAAAGGTCATGAGACTGATATGGAGATATTAGGAAAAAAAATTCCATTCAATGATAAAGATTGCGTTTTAAAAATTGTAGGCAATGAAATTAATTAACAATACAAAAGATTTATTAACTTCTCTTAAGCTTGACGGCAAATCAAGTTTACCAATTAGAAGTTTCCATATAGATTCCAGAAAGGTAAAAAAGAACTCAGTTTTTTTTGGTCTCGCTGGTTCAAATGAAGATGGTAGTCTTTATGCAGAGGATGCGATAAAAAATGGAGCATCTCTTGCAATTGTAAAAAAAAGTAAAATTTCAAATTCCATATTTCATTCTTCAAAAATTATTAAAGTTAAAAGCCCTGAAGATACTCTTATTCAGACTGCTGAGATCGCAATGAGGAGATATAAGGGTAATATTATTGGAGTTACTGGGAGTAATGGAAAAACAACCACAAAAAATATTTTAAATAACGGCATAAAAAATAGTTATGCAACTTACCAGAACTACAATAATGAAATTGGTTTACCGCTCTGTGCTTTAGAATTAGATTCAAAAAAAAGTACAGCAATTTTTGAAATGGGCGCAGCAAAATTGGGGGATATAGATTTTCTTTCTAAAATAATTAAGCCAAATGTAGGCATTATTACTCATATAGGCCATTCACATTTAGACGGGTTAAACTCTGTTCGAGGAGTCTTAAAGGTAAAGTCCGAACTCATTAATAATATAAAACAAAACGGCTCAGCTATTGTTCCAGATGGCCAATATCTTAGTTACTGGAAAAAAATGAGAAATGATATTACTTTTTATACATTTGGTAAAAAATCATCAGCGTCTTATTTTCCAACTCAAATTAAGATGTCAAGACAAGGCCTGTCTTTTTTTATTGAATCTATTCATCTAGAGAAAAGAATTCCTATAAAAACAAGACTTATAGGAATGCATAATGTATTAAATATTCTTGCTGCTTTTGCAGCAATCCACGTTTCTGAATTAAACATAGAAGAATTCATAGATGGTTTGAAAGGACTTCAAAACCCCCCACAACGCTTAGAACTTAAAACATGGGTAAAACAATCACAGGTTATCGATGATACTTATAATGCTAATCCTGATTCTATGATGGCCGCAATAGATGTTTTATGTAAATTTAAAGGAAGAAAGATTGCAATCCTTGGAGATATGGCGGAACTTGGCAGGTATAGAAAAAAACTGCACATTGCTATGGGAGACTATGCCAAAATACATGGAGTGGATTGTTTGCTTGGATATGGAGAATTAATTCGCCATGCAATATCTGCATTTGGTGATAATGCTTTTTTCTTTGACAATAAAATAGAGTTGATGGATTTCTTAAAAAAAAATCTAGCAGGAAAAGAGAACATATTAATCAAAGGCTCCAGATCAATGCGAATGGAAGAAATTCTAGAGTTATGGAAATAATATGATCGAATTACTCGGCACCTGGTTAATGACATATGATTCTGGCTTCGATGTCCTGCGTTATTTAACCGTTAGAACTATTGGTGGAACTCTCACAGCGCTAATGCTATCAATTTTTCTTGGCCCAACTTTAATTAAACTCTTGTCAAATCTTCAGTTCTCTCAATCAATTAGGGGAGATGGACCTGAATCACACCTTGCAAAATCTGGAACACCAACTATGGGAGGTTTAATTATTATCTCTTCATTAATCATTTCAACATTACTTTGGTCAGATTTTAAAAACCCATATATTTGGATTTTAATATTTATTACCATCTCTTTTAGCGTAATAGGATTTCTTGATGATTGGTTAAAAATAAAGGAGAAAAATTCAAAAGGTTTAAAAGGAAAATATAAGCTCATACTGCAATTTATTTTTGCGTTGATAGCCATGTTATTTATGTTGCAGGTTTCTCCTGCTGGAAATGAACAAATTTTTATTTTGCCTTTTAATAAAGAATATATATTTACAATTTCACCTTTTATTTTCTTGCTTATAAGTATTTTTGTAATCATGGGTTCATCTAATGCAGTTAATTTAACCGATGGTCTAGATGGGCTTGCAATTCTTCCTTCGGTCTTAATAGCTGGGGGTCTTGGTTTAATTGCTTATGCATCTGGGAACTTAATTATTTCCGATTATTTATTTATTCCATTTAACCCACTGAGTGGAGAGTTAATTGTTTTTTGCGGAGCATTGATTGGAGCTGGTATAGGTTTTCTCTGGTACAACACATACCCCGCGCAGATCTTCATGGGTGACTTGGGATCTCTAACTCTTGGGGGAATTTTAGGCACTCTTGCAGTTTTAATAAGGCATGAAATAGTATTTGCGATCATGGCAGGGGTCTTTGTCATGGAAACTTTGAGTGTAATTATTCAAGTGAGTTCTTATAAATTAAGAGGGAAAAGAGTTTTTTTAATGGCTCCAATTCATCATCATTTTGAGCTAAAAGGTTGGGCAGAACCAAAAGTAATTGTTAGGTTTTGGATTATAACTTTTGTCTTAGTCCTATTTGCATTAGCAACTCTTAAACTTAGGTAAATCTTCAATGAAGTCGTTAATTTTTGGTTATGGAATCACAGGCAGATCATTCGCAAGATATCTAACAGAGAAAGGCATAGATTTTGATATTTACGATGAAGCGGTTGAAAACGCCTCTATTTTTTGGCAATTGCCTGATAGAGAAAAATTAAAATCTTATGAGATGGTTTATTTAAGCCCCGGCATCAATATTAAAAAAATTTATCCAAATGGAGAATTTGACCAAATACCCTATTTAACTGATTTGGATATTTTTTTTCAAGAAGATCACTCATATAAGATAGGAATTACTGGTACAAATGGGAAAAGTACTTTCTGCCATCATTTAAACCAAATTCTTGATCGTTCTAAATTGATTGGGAATATAGGTAAACCAGTTTTGGATAATATTAATACTGGTCGCGCATACTCAATTATTGAGCTCTCAAGCTTTCAACTTGAAAAGGTAAAAGAAATTAAATTAGATCTTGGTGTTCTTTTAAACATTGCTCCTGATCATATAGATCATCATGGAAGTTTTAAAGAGTATTCAAAAGTCAAAAATAGAATCAAAGAATCCAAAGTTTTTAAAGAAGAATCAGATCCAAAGAAAATATGGTCAATTATAATGGGCAGGCATCACAGCGAAGTACAAGGTATTGTATTTGAAAATCTACCACATAGGTTTGAGGGTGTTCATGCCAAACATCATTCCCCCATAAACGATTCAAAGGCAACCAATTTGGCTGCTTTAGAATTTGCGTTAAATAAGATGTATGGAGATTACTACTTGATTCTGTGTGGAGATCCAAATAAAGAGCAATATAAAAATTATAAAATTATTGGCCCTAAGAAGGTATTTATTTTTGGAGCGCATGCAAGAGAAATATATAAAAGAGTCTCTCATCCAAAAAAAATACTACTTCATAATAATGGTATTAGGTATGTAATGGAATTAATTAAGGATGAATTTAAAGGTCTTTATATACGCCCAAAAGTTCTTTTTTCACCAGGCCATCCAAGTGGAAAAGATTATAAAAATTTTGAGGAACGCGGAGACCACTTTAAGCAATTAGTTCAAGAGTTTTTTTGTGATTGATCGAGATAATATTTTAATTGTTCTTCCGTATATCTGTTTGTTGTTCATTGGCGTGGTGATGGTTGCATCTTCAAGCGTTTATGTCTCAGAGGATCTTTATGGAACTCCATTTCATTTTGCTTCAAGACAAGTAATTTTTTTGATCATAGGTATTTTTGCAACAATTATTGCGTTGAGCATTCCGTCCAATTTATTTTTTACATTGGATTGGGTTATTTTAATAGGCTCATTATTATTATTGTTCGCTCTCTTTTTTCCTGGAGTGGGCACAGAAGTAAATGGAAGTTTAAGATGGATTAGGATTGGACCAATTAATATTCAGCCCTCCGAAGTTAGCAAGTTGGCTTTAGTTATTTATATTTCTGGATATTGTGTAAGAAGGCTTGGCGAAATTAATACAACTTTAGGTTTTTTTAGACCTTTGTTTGTATTGGCTCTTTTTGGATTATTAATCATGTCTCAACCAGATCTTGGATCGACTCTAGTTCTTGGAGCCTTGGTGATCGCAATATTATTTTTTGCAGGCATTTCATTCTTTCAATTTTCATTGCTAACTTCATTAATGGCTGGATTGGCTGCTATTGCCGTTTACCTCGAGCCTTATAGATATATAAGAATGATTTCATTTATTGAACCATTCGAACATTTTAGGGGATCTGGTTGGCAACTATCCAATGCCTTGTTAGGCATTGGTAGAGGAGAGTGGTTTGGTTTGGGTCTTGGGAATGGGCTCCAAAAAAATCTTTATCTTCCTGAGCCACATACTGATTTTATTTTTGCAGTAATTGTTGAAGAGTTTGGGTTGGTTGGTGGGTTGATAGTAATTTTTTTATTTGCATTACTAATTTTTGGGATACTCAAAACATCTCTTAAAGCTCTTGAGTTAGGAAAATTATTTCAGGGATTGCTTGCTTTTGGTGCCAGCATTTTGATTGCTATTCAAGTAGCATTTAATATAGGAGTTAATCTTGGAATATTACCCACTAAAGGTTTAACTCTTCCTTTTATAAGTTATGGAGGAACCAGCTTAATTTTGTTTATGTTTTTGATGGGGATTGTTCTTAGAATTAATTTTGAAAATAAAATCATAAAATAATGAAATTCTTAATTTCTGCAGCTGGAACAGGGGGACATGTTTTCCCGGCAATAGAATTTAGCAAGGAATGCATTGCAAAAAATAACGAAGTAATTTGGGTGGGAACAAAAGCAGGCATAGAAAATAGAGTACTGCCTAAAAAAATCAGGCTTTTAACAATCCCAATGAGTGGATTTAGAGGAAAGAATTTAATTTTAAAAATAGCGTCATTGCTTGGCTTGATATCTTCTACTTTCAAAAGTATTTATTATATTTTTAGTAATAATATTGATTATGTTGTTTGTTTTGGTGGATACATCTCTTTACCTGTTGGCTTGTCAGCTTGGATTTGTAGAAAACCTCTTTTCTTGCATGAACAAAATGCAGTTATAGGAACTTCTAATAGGTTATTGATAAAATTTTCTCAACTTATATTTCTAGGCTTCCCAATAAATGAGCCTATAAGAGAAGATATGCTTTTAGTAGGAAATCCTATTCAAAAGTCTAAAAAATCTTCATCCTTAGAAGGAAATCAACGACCTTTAAGGATTTATGTTACTGGAGGTAGTCAAGGCTCTGAGTATATTAATCAAAATATACCTATAGCTTTAAACTCATTAGAATTACAAATGGAAGTCAAACATCAATCTGGAAAGGGTAAATCATCAGGAATCAAAGAATTATATTCTAGTAAAATTTCAGCCGAGATAAGAGACTTCTATGATTCTCCACAAGATTTAATTCTGTGGTCAGATTTTGTGATTTCTAGGGCTGGAGCAATTTCTCTCTCAGAGACAATAAGTTTAAATAGAGGATCACTGATGATTCCTTTGCCATCAGCTATAGATAATCACCAACTATTAAATGCTATCAATATTGCAGAATTAGAAATGGGGGTGATACATGAAGAGTCTGAATTGATCGAGTCTCTATCTGAAAAGTTAAAAAATATTATTGAGACAAAGTTATATATCCAATGGTCTGAGGCAGAAAATAATATAGATCATTTCCAAGCTGCTAGAAGAATGTTAAGTTCAATTCTAAAATCTCAAAAATAAATGACATCACTAGGATTTCAACAGTTTAAAAAAATTCACATGATCGGCATTGGTGGATCTGGAATGATCGGCGTTGCAACTATTCTTCAGAAACGTGGTTTCAAAGTTACAGGCTCTGATCTTGTTCTCACAGATGAGCTTAATGAATTAAAAAGACTTGGTGCAAAAGTGCAAATAGGACATGAACCCAAGCACATAAAAAATGCAGATTTAGTTGTTGCATCGTCAGCCATTTCTAAAAGAAATCCTGAGCTACAGTATGCTAAAAAATCAAGGTTAACAATTATTCCAAGAGCTGAGATGTTGGGAACGTTAATGAAGCCTTATCGGAGTATTGCTGTTGCTGGGAGCCACGGCAAGACATCAACAACAAGCATCATTGCAAGTATTTTTAATGCAGCAAATTTAAGCCCTACTTATGTTGTTGGGGGTCAAGTTCTCAGTATTGGCAGAAGCTCTAACCTTGGTGAAGGGAATTATATTATTGTTGAAGCTGATGAAAGTGACGGCTCTTTTTTACACCTGCAGCCAGAAGTTGCAGTGATTACTAATATTGATAACGACCATCTAATTTTTTATGAATCTAGTCAGGAAAAATTAAATCAGTCTTTTATTAACTTTGCAGAAAATCTTCCTTTTTATGGTCATATCTTGCTTAATTTAGACGATTTAAATATTCGTAAAATCTCTAAAAATATTCACAGGAAACAAATTACCTTTGGTTTTACTGCAAAAAATAGATTTCAAATTGTTAATGTTACGAGAGCCAACGGAGTTCAAAAATTTACATTGATTGATCACTTTAATAAAAAGAGTTATAAATTTTCTACTAATTTAAACGGTAAACATAATCTTTATAATGTTACTGCAGCTGTATGTGTAGCTTTAGAGGAAAATATATCTGTTAAAAATATATCCAAGGGATTGAATGATTTTAAAGGAGTGGGAAGAAGATTCGAGCTTTCAAAACTTTATTTCTCTAACCAGCCTCATATTCTCATAGATGACTATGGTCACCATCCTGCTGAAATTGAAGCAACAATTCTTGCAACTCGAGAAAAATTTCCTCGTAAGAAGATATGTATGATATTTGAACCACATAGATATACTAGAACACAACAACTTTTCAATGATTTTAAAAGAGTCCTTTCAAAAGTTGATTGTTTATTGTTATTAGATATATACCCTGCAAGTGAAAAACCCATTAGAGGTGTTTCGTCTAAGAAACTTATTTCTCAGATAGCAAAAAAACATAAAAATGCTCACTATTTTGGAAATCAAGACCCAATAACTTGGCTTGAAAAAAACAATCAAAATTTCTCAATATTAATTACTCAAGGCGCTGGGACAATCTCAAAACTAAATAATGAGATTAAAGAAAAGTGGCAATAAATAAAATAACAGTTTTATATGGTGGTTTATCATCAGAGCGTCAAGTTTCCTTAGAAAGTGGAAAATATATTTTTAAATCAATAAAAAATCTAGGATATAAGGCTGAGTTAATTGACTACCCGAAAAAATTTTTACTTGATAGTTTTACAGAAGAAGATTTTATTTTTATTGCCCTTCATGGAAAAGATGGTGAGTCTGGAGAATTGCAGAAGCTACTGCATAAGAAAGGCATTCCATACTCTGGGAGCAACTATCAAGCGTGTGAAAATACTTGGAACAAAAATACATGTAAAGAGCTTCTAAAAGAAAACAAAATTCCTACTCCAAAATGGATCACTGTTTCATCACTTTCTGAAATGCAAAATGGATTAGATGATACTTTATTTGATCCTTTGAGACCTTTTGATGAATTGTTTTTGAAGCCCGCAGAAGATGGATCTAGTATTGATGTTTTTAAGATCTCGGATGATAGCGATTTGGATAAAGCTATTGCCAATTGTGTAGATTCTAAAAGACCGTTTATCTTTGAAGAAAGTATAGATTATCAAGAATTAACTGTGCCAATTCTCAATGGAAGATGTCTACCTGCTGTTGAGATACGGACTCCTGAATCTTTTTATAACTTTAATGCAAAATATGTAAATGAAGATACGCAACTTACAAAGCTCAAGCTTTCAACTGAAAAGCAAAGCTCTCTTAAGGAAATTTGTTTAAAGACGCATAATGTTTCTGGTTGCGAGGGTTGGGCGAGAGTTGATCTTTTGGCAGATAGGCATAGCAATTTTTATGTACTTGAGATCAATACAGTCCCTGGCATGACATCTCATAGCCTTTTCCCTAAATCTGCAGAGTCTGTTGGGCTTTCTTACGATGACTTAGTCCAAGAAATTATTAATGGTTACTAGAAAAAAATTCTTTTTTTTTATCTTATTGCCTCTATTCTTTAGTTGTACAGTTAATAATGATCAAGAAGTAACAATTGTGTTTGAAAACCCACCGACCTTAAAACAAGAACAGGAGCTAGTTATAAATCTCCAAAATCATATACCTAAAAGAAATCTATCGGAATTTCTTAACAATCAGAACTGGATTGATACCTATTTAATTAAACGGCATGCATTTAAACCATTAGAAATATTTATTAAATCCAAAGAACCAAAATATATTTGGAATGAACAGTTTTATCTAGATAGAAATTTAAGTAAGTTTTTATATTTTGGCGAGTATCCTCATTTAGTTCACCTAGATATGCCAATTGAATTGGTTGATGAATGGTTAAAAGTTGAAGATAAGATTTTTGAAGTAGCTGAAGCTTTCAATCTAAAAATTTCTTCTGTTTCTTACTCTGAAGCAGAGGGCTGGTATTTTCACACTAAAAATAATTTACGAATAAATATAGGCTCTGATCTCTCGTCTAGAATATTTAAAAAACTTTCGTTAGCCTTGAAATATATTTTCGAAAAAAACTTAACTCCTAGTATTATTGATTTAAGATATAAAGATGGAGCGGCTTTAAATTATGGCAAATAATGGAACGAAAGATTCTGACTATGTTGTCGGATTAGATATTGGAACCTCAAAAGTTGTTTGCATTATCGGTAAGTATGTTGATCAGCATTCTATAGAAGTTATTTCTATGGGATCTTACCCATCTAGTGGTCTTAAAAAAGGGGTTGTAGTAAATATTGATGCAACCACAGATGCAATTCAAAAATCTATTGATCAGGCGCAAGCTTCATTTGAAGGGAAAATTAAAAATGTATATGTTGGGATTGCAGGCAATCATATTCGAAGTTTAAATTCTCATGGAATAGTAGGCATCAAAGATAAAGAAGTTGAGGCAAGCGACATAGATAGAGTAATTGAAGCAGCCCAAGCAGTCGCAATTCCATCAGATCAAAGAGTTCTGCATGTTCTTCCACAAGAATATGTTATTGATAATCAGGACTCAATCAGAGAACCACTTGGAATGTCTGGTGTAAGGCTGGAATCTCATGTTCATTTGGTGACTTGCGCTAATAATGCTACTCAAAACATAGAAAAATGTGTTAAACGATGCGGAATTGGTGTAGATGGTTTTGTTTTAGAGCAGCTAGCAAGTTCATATTCAGTTTTATCGGAGGATGAAAAAGAGCTTGGAGTTTGTTTGGTGGATATCGGGGGAGGGACTACAGATATCGCAGTATTTAACTCTGGTTCAATATCATTTACTGGAGTTATTCCCATAGCAGGTGATCAAGTAACGAGTGATATAGCCGTTGCGTTGAGAACTCCCACTGCTCAAGCAGAGGATATTAAGCAAAAGCATGGTTGTGCTGCAGCAGAACTTACACAAGACGGAGAAACCTTAGAAGTAATGAGGGTTGGGGGCAGACCTCCAGAGGACTTATCAAGACGATCATTGGCTGAAATCATTGAGCCAAGATATGTTGAGCTTTTTGATTTAGTAAAAGCAGAAATTAAACGTAATGGTTTCGAAAATAAAATTCCTGCGGGGATTGTGCTGACAGGCGGCACCTCAAAGATGGAAGGGGCTGTTGCTCTGGCTGAGTCTATCTTCCAAACAAGTGTAAGACTAGGAATTCCAGAAAAATTTAATGGAATGGAGTCTGTGCTAAAAAATCCAATATATGCTACTGCTATAGGTTTAGTAGGTTTTGGTTTTGATCAGATTAAACAAGGCTATACACTAGAAAACAATAAAAGCTTTTTTGATAAAGTTTTTGGCTTCTTCAAAAATAATTATTGATTGCTAGATGTATTTGTCATAGAATTCACGCTCCTTGGTTTTTTGATGTTCAAAAAATCTACTAACCCATAAGGAAAAACATGAATAATTACGAATTAACCTTAATACTCAATCCTGACTTATCTACTAAGTTTGATGAATTTCAAACTAAGCTTGAAAAGACTTTGACTGATATCAATTTCAAAATTAACAAACTTGAGAACATTGGTCGTAGGCAGCTAGCATACAGCATCCTTAATCACAACAAAGGACATTATGCTATTTTGCAGATAGAAGGGCTATCAGAGTCTGCTTTAGAGCTTGAATCTAAATTAAAGTATGATACTTCTGTGATACGTCACCTTTTATTAAAGCTTGATTCTCAATCTATAGAGGATTCATTTTTGCTTGTAGAATCAAGGGAGGCAAAAAAAGCTCCTCAAGAAGAAGAACAGAGTCAAGAGAAACCAAAAGCCGCACCAGTAGAAAAAAATAATGCTGATGAGCCTGTTGCTGAAGAAGAATCAAAGGATGGTGAATAATGACAGAATCTAATAACAAAAATTTTAATTATAAGAATATTGATCTCTTAAGAAGGTATATTACTGAGACAGGAAAAATCATACCTGCAAGAGTTTCTAATATCAGTGCTTCTGAGCAGAGAAAATTAACAAAAGCAATTAAGATTGCTCGCTTTTTAGCTTTACTCCCATACACAGATTCTCACAGATAAATTATGAAAATTATACTTTTAGATAAAATCCAAAAATTAGGTGAAATTGGAGATGTTGTGGAAGTGAGATCAGGACATGCCAGAAATTTTCTTATTCCTAAAAAGAAAGCCATGTTCGCTTCTGATGAAAACCTCCAGTATGTTGAGAGCAGGAAAGCAGAACTAGCGGCAGCCTCAGCTGATGAGATGGCAAATGCTCAAGGGAAAGCTGATGCAGTGTCTGGAGCTAAGATTGAGATTAAGGTCCAAGTAACTGAGGAGGGCGCATTGTACGGTTCAGTTGGAACTAGAGAAATCTCAGATGCATTTAGTGAAATTGACCTTGCCGTAGATAAAAGTGTTATTCAATTACCCGATGGGCCTTTAAAAGAGCTTGGAGATTATTCAATCACTCTATTATTCCATCCTGAAGTTTCATGTGTTGTTGAGGTATCTGTTCAGCCTGAGTAGTTGTTATCTTAATAATATGATGTAAGAATCATATTTATGTCTACCAAATCAATAGAAAATACAGAGCAAGTCAGAGAGCTTGAAAGAGCTATTCTGGGCGGGTTAATGCTTGAAACAGAAAGATATGATGCTGTAAGCGAAATTATTGAATTCACCGATTTTGAGGGTCAAGACCATCAAAATATCTTTCAGTCCATGGGCGAGCTTGTTAATTCCAATAAACCCCTAGATCCTTTAACAGTTTCAGACCGACTTGATAGTAAAAATCTTCTTACCAGAGCAGGCGGAAAAAATTATTTAATTGACTTAGCCTCTACAAGCCCATCTGCAGCAAATCTAGAAGCTTATGCTGGACTGATTAGGCAGAAATCTATCTCAAGAAGGTTAATGAAAATTAACTCAGAGATTTCTGAACTTATTATCAACCCTCAAGGCAAAGACGCAGCTGAATTACTTGATGAGGCTGAAACAAAAATTTTTTCACTTAATGACGAGGCTAGCAGAACGTCGACTAATATTCAGAAGTTAGATGAGCTTATTCCTCAATCAATTGAGAGAATGAATGAAATTGCAAAAAATGGATCTTCTTTGCTTGGAGCATCTACAGGCTACAAGGATCTAGATAGTAAATTACAGGGATTACAAGACGGAGATTTAATAATTGTTGCTGCTAGGCCAAGTATGGGTAAAACAGCTTTAAGTATGAATATTGTTGAAAATTTTGTTCTAAATAAAGATATTCATGGTGGCGTATTAGTTTTTAGTCTTGAGATGCCAGCTGAGTCATTGACAACTAGATTGCTAGCGAGCAATGCTAAAATTGATCAACAAAAAGTAAGAGCAGCATCAATGAATCAAGCTGATCTTAAGAAGTTTATGGAATCATCTTCCAAATTAAAAGATTTACCTCTTTACATAGATGATAGCTCAATGCTCTCACCTATGGAGTTGCGAGCAAGAGCTAGAAGAATTGCTAGACAGGAACCTAATGGACTCTCTCTAATAGTTGTTGATTACCTTCAGTTAATGCAAATACCTGCCTCTCAAGAAAATAGAGTAAATCAAATTTCTGAAATTTCTCGATCTTTAAAAATGCTTGCAAAAGAATTAAATGTTCCTGTCGTTGCATTATCTCAATTAAATCGAGCTGTAGAACAAAGGCCCAACAAAAGACCTATTATGGCTGATTTAAGAGATTCAGGTGCCATTGAGCAAGATGCAGACGTAATTTTATTTATTTATAGAGATGAGGTTTACAACGAAGACTCTGAAGAGGGAAACAAGGCAGAAATTATTATTGGCAAGCAGAGAAATGGACCGATTGGGAAAGTAAATCTTACTTTCTTAAAAGAATACACTAGATTTGAAGACTTCGCAGTTGATAGTTATTACGATTCGATACAATGATTCAACCAAACTCTGAGCTTGTAATTGATTATGAGCTTGTTAGAAATAATATCCAAGTAATCAGGAAGAATTTACCAAAGGAGTGCAAGCTCATGGGTGTTATAAAAAGTAATGCGTATGGGCATGATCTTGAGAAGACAATTCAGGCTCTAGATGGTGTAATCGATGGATATGGTGTGGTTAGATTGGAAGAGGCTTTTAAGATAAGAAATGCCTCTGTAAAGCCAATTTTAGCTATGCAGGGTGTATATTCATCCGATGCTTATGACTCTCTAAAACAGCATAATGTTTGGTCTGTTATTCATTCAATTTCTCAATTGCCTTTGGCTAAGCAATATCAAGACGATTTAACTTTTTGGATCAAAGTGAATACTGGGATGAATAGACTGGGTATTAGACTTGATGAGCTTGAAAAATTTGAATCTTTCCTTAAGGATTCAAATACATTGATGACGCATTTAGCTTGCGCAGATAACCCAGAAGATGAATTAAATAAAACCCAGTTCAGCAATTTTGATCAAGCATGGAATCAAGTTACTAATACTATGCAGAGAAGCGTATTAAATTCTGCAGGAATATTTAATTTTCCAGACCATGCTTATGATTGGGTTAGATCAGGAATAGCTATGTATGGAGGGATTGACTACCCTGATTTAAAAACCGCTATGACATTTAGAAGCCAGATTATCTCTATTCAGTCCCTAGATGAAAATGAAAGAATTGGATATGGTGGAAGAGTTACAACTAAGGCACCATCTAAAATTGCAATAGTCTATTGCGGATATGCGGATGGTTTCCCTCAAATAGCTATAGATGGAACCTCTGTAATAGTTAATAGTCATTTATCTCAAATTATTGGGAGAGTGAGCATGGACCTTATCTCGATTGATGTTACAGAAATACCTGATTGCAAAATCGGAGATTGGTGTGAATTATGGTCTCCTGACTTATCAATCTTAGAGAATACAAAGAAAAACCATTTGATTTCTTATGAACTTATGACCAAAATGAGCCAAAGAGTAAAACGGCAATATTTAAATATATGAAGATTGATTACATAAAAAATAATCCTAGAGAAATTCAATTGGAGGAAGATTTACCTCCATACATGACTGAAGAAATTGCTAATGATATTGCGGAAATTTTTAACACTCCATTATCTGGAGCATATAACTGGGATTACACCGTTCAAGATAATAGGATCAAAAAGCTCTATGAATTGGGCAAGGAGCTCAATTGGAATGTTGAGGTTGATATAGATTGGTCCAGACCTTTTGAACCACTAGCTGAACCAACTCCAATATTTTGGGATGATTATGCTCCTTATCAAAAATTTTCTGATGACAGAAAGGTGGAATTTTTAACTCATCGAATTGCATGGAGTCAAAGCCAATTTCTGCATGGAGAGCAAGGAGCGTTGTTAGTTGCTTCTCAACTTACATCATGTGCTCCAACCTATAATGCAAAACTCTATGCAGCATCTCAAACTTTTGATGAAGCTAGGCATGTAGAAGCTTTTAATAAGTATATTCAAACAAGAACAAAGCTTATGTATCCAATTGGCAATGCTTTGAAATCAATTTTAGATAAAATTCTCACTGATCCAAGATGGGATCTTAAGTTTATCGGCATGCAAATTATTATTGAGGGATTGGCACTGGCTGCGTTTCAAACTTCAAGAGAGCTAACTAAGGATCCAGTGTTACGAGATATGCTTGGCTTAATTATTAGGGACGAAGCTAGACACGTCACTTTTGGAATAAATTATTTAGAAGAATTTGTTGATACCCTATCCGAAGAAGAAAAAGAAGAGCGCGCACAATTTGCTTATGAGGCCTGCTGGCTTAGCAGAGAAAGGCTTATATCTACTGATGTGTTTGAAAATTTTGGTTGGGATGCTGAGGATGCAAGGCAGTTTCAGTTAAATTCAGATATTACTAAACATTTCCAAAAATTACTTTTTCAAAGAGTAATGCCAAATTTAAGAAGAATTGGTCTTCTCAGAGACTCTGTAAAAGGAAAATTTGAAGATCTTGGTATTTTAGAATACGCTGAATCTAAGAGCGATGCTGATATTGATTGGGCCGATCTATCGAGACCTTTATTTGAAGAATCTGCCTAAGTTAGTTTTTATTAGCTCTAGAATCTGATATTCTGTATTCCCATCATAACTTAAAAACTGATGGCTCAAACAAAGTATATATTTATCACTGGTGGTGTTGTTTCTTCTCTTGGCAAGGGTATTGCGGCTGCATCAATTGGCGCTCTTTTTGAGGCTAGAGGTTTAAAAGTTTCTTTAAATAAGCTTGATCCATATATAAATGTTGATCCAGGTACCATGAGTCCTTTTCAACATGGTGAGGTTTTTGTTACCAATGATGGAACAGAAACTGATTTAGATCTTGGGCATTATGAGAGATTTGTAAGATTTCAAGCAAGCAAAAAAAACAACTTTACCGCTGGAAAGGTTTATGAAGAAGTTATTCAAAATGAAAGAAGAGGTGACTATTTAGGCGGAACTGTTCAAGTTATTCCCCATATCACAGATGAAATTAAAAGAAGAATTAAAGAGGGCGCTAAAGGGTCTGATATAGCGATTGTTGAAATAGGCGGGACAGTAGGTGATATAGAGAGCCAACCTTTTATAGAAGCAATTAGACAAATGATGCTCGAACTCCCATCATCTGCTACCGCATTGGCTCATCTTACCTTGGTTCCATATATCAAAGTATCTGAAGAGCTTAAAACTAAGCCCACACAACATTCTGTAAAGGAGCTTCGATCTTTAGGATTGCAACCAGATTGTTTGATATGCAGATTAGAAAAAGAGCTCCCAAATGATGAAAAGAAAAAGATAGCCTTATTTTGTTCAGTAGACCCAAATAGCGTTATTTCTATGCATGATGCAGAAACAGTTTATTCAATACCTTTGCTTTTGTATGCGCAAGGAGTGGATAAAATTCTTCTTAAAAAGCTAAATTTATTGAAAGTAAAATCTCCAAGATTAAATGATTGGAAAAGAGTGGTTAATGCAAAACTAAATCCCAAGAAAAAAGTCTCTATTGCAGTTGTGGGGAAATACGTTGATCTAAAAGATTCTTACAAATCATTAAATGAAGCGCTTGATCATGCTGGGATTGTAAATCTTGCAAAAGTTGATATTCAGTTGATAGATGCGGCAAGAATAACCAAAGCAAACGTAGCAAAAATCTTAAAATCTTATCAAGCAGTACTAGTACCTGGAGGGTTTGGAAGCAGGGGTATTGAGGGGATGATTTATGCATGTCAATTTGCGAGAGAAAACAAGCTGCCATATTTTGGAATCTGTTTAGGAATGCAAATTGCCATCATTGAATTTTCAAGAAATGTTTTAAAGTTAAAAAATGCCAATAGCACTGAATTTAATTCAAAAACTAAATACCCAGTTATTGGATTGGTAACAGAGTGGAAAGATGCATCAGGTAAAATTGAGCAACGAAATGAAAACTCAGATTTAGGCGGAACTATGCGTTTAGGTGGGCAGAAATGTTTGATCAAAAAATCTTCACTGTCCCATAAACTTTATAAAAAAATGACTATCACTGAAAGACATCGCCATAGATATGAGGTCAACCCAGAGTTTAAAAATGAATTAATAGCAGGTGGAATGGATATTGTTGGTACATCGCTTGATGGTAATTTAGCTGAAATGATTGAAATTAAAAAACACCCTTGGTTTCTTGGCTGTCAATTTCATCCAGAATTTACATCTAACCCTAGAGATGGCCACCCAATTTTTAATGATTTTATTGCAAAAGCTATTAAGATAAAAAGATGACTATTTTAAAAATTAATGATTTTACTATTGGAAACGATGAGCCTATGACACTCATGGGAGGGGTAAATGTTTTAGAGTCCGAGTCTGTTGTAATGGCTGTTGCAGAAAAATTTGCAGAAGCAACAAAAAGTCTAAATATAAATTGGATTTTTAAGGGTTCTTTTGATAAAGCAAATCGAAGTTCAATTTCATCTTTTCGGGGTCCGGGGCTTGAGGAGGGTTTGAGAATGCTTGAAAAAGTTAAATCGGAGTTTAGCGTACCTGTTATTACTGATATTCATGAACCAAACCAAGCAGATTCGGTTGCTAAAGTTTGTGATGTAATTCAGATACCTGCATTTTTGTGCAGACAAACTGATTTGGTGGTTGCGGCTGCTAAAACTAAAAAAATTATTCAATTTAAAAAACCTCAATTTCTTTCTGCTCCAGAGATGAAGAATGTTATTGAGAAGTGCAATCATGCTGGAAATGAAGACATCATTCTTTGTGAAAGAGGTAACTCTTTTGGATATAACAATTTAGTAGTTGATATGCTTAATTTCCAAATTATGAAAGATCTAGATGTTCCTGTAATATTTGATGTAACTCATTCTTTGCAGCTTCCTGGAGGCCTTGGTAATGCTGCAGGAGGACGAAGAGAGTACTTGCTGCCACTTGCTAAAGCTGCTCTTAGCCAAGGTATAGCTGGGCTATTTATAGAATCTCATCCTGATCCTGATTCAGCTAAATGTGACGGTCCTTGTGCAATTTCTACTGATGAGATTCCAGCTGTTTTATCTCGGCTATCAGCATTAGATGATTTTATAAAAAACCAGGACAAAAATATTTAATGCCAATCATTCATTCTATTAAAGCTATTCAAGTTATAGATTCTAGAGGAACTCCTACAGTTTCTTGTAAGGTAATTTTAGAAAATGGTATCTCTGCCATCTCAATGGTTCCCAGTGGAGCGTCTACTGGCTCTAGAGAGGCTTTAGAGCTCAGAGATGGTGATGCAGCTTATATGGGGAAGGGTGTTAACAAAGCTGTTACAAATATTCACGAAATTATCGCGCCTGCATTAATAGGTATGGATGTAACAAATCAACGGGAGATTGATGAAAAAATGCTTGATCTAGATGGAACTTCATCTAAATCAAAGCTTGGTGCAAATGCTATTTTAGGTGTCTCGCTGGCAGTCTTGGACGCAGGCTCAAAAACATTAGATCTACCCCTGTACAAATATGTTAATCAAGTTTTTGGTGATATCAATGGCGAAAAGCCTAATATGCAGATGCCAATTCCAATGTTAAATATTATCAATGGCGGTGAGCATGCTGATAATAATATTGATATTCAGGAGTTTATGATAATGCCAATTGGAGCTAATAATTTTTTGCAAGCCATGCAATGGGCAACAGAGATATATTCTGATCTTAAAGAAATTTTACATGCAAAAGGCTTAAGTACTAGTGTGGGCGATGAGGGTGGTTTTGCTCCTAACCTTCAGTCTAATCAGGAAGCCATAGAGCTTATCATTCAAGCTATCCGTAACAACAACCTTGTTGAGGGTAAAGATATCGGGATTGCTTTGGATTGTGCTGCTACAGAATTTTACAAAAATGGTATATATAACCTTAAGGGAGAATCTAGAAAGTTAAACTCAAGTGAATTTGCTAACTACCTTGCTGAATTGACTAATCAATACCCTATCTTATCTATTGAAGATGGGATGGATGAGAGTGATTTTGAGGGATGGAAAAATCTTACAAATGTTTTGGGCGATAGGTGTCAATTAGTAGGGGATGATCTATTTGTAACCAATGTGATAGAGCTTCAAAGAGGGATTGACAATTCTTTGGCAAACTCAATTCTAATTAAATTTAATCAAATTGGAACAATTACAGAAACTATGAAAACTATTTTTCTTGGCAATAAACATGGATTTAATTCAATTATTTCTCATCGATCAGGTGAAACAGAAGATACCACTATTTCAGATCTTTGCGTTGGTTTAGGGACCGGTCAAATTAAAACGGGAGCACCTTGCAGATCTGACAGGGTGGCAAAATACAATAGATTACTGTGGATTGAGGCAGAACAATCTAGCCTAACTTTTGCCAAAAATGTTGTTGGTTAAATTTTTAAATTTATTTATTCTTTTATTGATTATTGCTGCTTCATATAACCTTTTTTTTGGCATTGATAACAAAAGAAATTTTTCAGCTCTTCAGCATGAAAATCAACAACTGCTATTAAAGAATCAAACCCTTGCTGAAGAAAATAATCTTTTAGAGACAGGCATTCAAAGCAAACAAAAAAATGATGCTCATGCTGAAAAGTTTGCTAGAGAAGAATTAAATTTAATATATGAAGATGAACATTATCTAAGATTTAAGGAAAGTAAACTTAATGAACCCCAGGGATAATATTGCGGTTATCATTCCTGCTGCTGGAAGCAGTAGTCGTTTTGGTGGATCAACACCCAAGCAATTTTTAAGCGTTGGAGATGAAACAGTTTTAGAGAAATCTGTAAATTTATTTTTAGGAATTTCCAGTATTAAAGAAGTTGTTCTTGCCATAAATCGAAATGAGGACTTAATTAAATCTCAGTCATTTTACAAGGATACAAGGGTAAGAATTGTTGAAGGAGGCATTACAAGAAGTGAATCTGTCTCTAATGCCTTAGCAGCTATTGATCAAAGCATAGAGATTGTAGCAATTCATGATGCTGCAAGACCTTGGGTAACAAAGAGTCATGTTGAGGATCTATTGTCTAAGTTTGCTAATGATCAATCGATTGACGGGGTATTTCCTGTAATTTCAGCAACTGATTCGCTTCGAATGAAACAGGGTGAGGACATAATCCCAGTTGAGCGAGAAAATTTTTTACATGTGCAAACGCCTCAAATTTTTTATCATGAGCCTTTAAAATTAGCTCTTGATAAGTTAAAACAGGAAAATCTCCATATGAGTGATGAGTCTCAAGCAATGGATTATGCAGGTTTTAAGGTTTTAGCAGTGCCTGGAGAAAGATCAAATATAAAGATCACTTATACTGACGATATTCCCAACCAGATTAGAACAGATCTTCGAATTGGTCGAGGGGTAGACTTTCATCAATTTCAGCCGGGGAGTGGACTCACTCTAGGCAATATTTTCATAGACTGCAAACTTTCTATTGTTGCGCATTCAGATGGAGACATTATTTTACACGCCATATCTGATGCTTTGCTTGGCGCAGGAGGTTTAAGGGATATTGGCTACTACTTTCCTGATACTGATCTAGAAAATAAAAACCTGAGTAGCTTAAAAATTGTTGAGAAGACATTAGATTTATTAAAAGAAAATGGTTTGCAACCAAGAAATATTGATTTTGTTGTTGTGTGTGAGCAGCCCAAAATCGGTCCCTATGTTGATCAACTAAAAAAATCGCTTTCAGGAATTTTAAATATTGAAGAAAGTTTTATAGGAGTAAAGGCAACAACTACTGAGAAGATGGGAATAATTGGTGATGGTAACGGTATAGCGGTATATGCCATTGCTTCATTAAGGGATCTTGAATGAATATTCTTTTAACCAATGATGATGGTTATAACGCGCCTGGAATAACTGAATTATTTAAATCGTTAAGTTCTGAGCATACGGTTTTTTTAATTGCACCAAAAGAAAATTGTAGCGGAATGAGTGCGGCAATAAGTTTGCGTAAAGAAATTGAAGTTGAGGAAATTGCTAAAAATATTTTTTCAGTTTCAGGTACTCCAGCAGATTGCTCCTATCTTGGATTACTATCGGTGATTCCTGGCTCAATTGAAATGATTGTTTCAGGGATTAATTTAGGAGCAAATTTAGGAGAAGATATTTTTTATTCTGGTACTGTTGGAGCCTCTATTGCAGGAAGAAGGTTAGATTATGTTCCTGTTGCTTTTTCTGTAGCGGCATACAATCCAAAAAACTTAAGATTTATTGCAGAACAATCATTATTGATTACCAATCAGGTTTCTAAACTTCCCTCAGATCAGAATTTACTTGTGAATGTGAACTTTCCTGACTTATCATCCTCAGATATTAGAGGGATACGGATAACCTCATTAGGCAAAAGAGGCGTCCCAGATACCCCAGACCTTATTCGGACAAAACACTCTTCTAAGTTTTATAGTTTTGGGCCTTCTGGTTCACTTTTATCTGGCCAAGCAGGAACAGATATTCAAGCAATTGAACAAAATTATATTTCTATTTCAATTCTTGATTACAATTTAAGCGCTGATTTAGTTCATTGGGATTTTTATAAGGAGGTTTTTGATTGTGAGTAGCTCTGGTTTTACATTTACAAGAGTGAAGGATCAAATGATTCAGCAATTACTTGATATGGGAGTTAAAGATTTTCGTGTTCTTGATGCTTTAAGCCAAGTTCCTAGGCATATTTTCTTAGATCAAGCGTTATGGAGCAGAGCGTATGAAAACAGAGCATTAACCATTGGTTACAAACAAACAATTTCTCAACCCTATATAGTTGCTCGAATGACAGAGCATTTACTTTCTCACACATCAAAAAGAGGTAAAGTTCTTAATCAGGTTCTTGAGATAGGATCTGGCTGTGGTTATCAATCAGCGGTATTGTCTCATTTTGCAAATAATGTCTTTGCAGTTGAGAGAATCAAGCCTTTGGTTACTAAATCCCGTGAGAATTTAAGCGAGCTAAAAATTAGAAATGTTATTGTTAAGCATGCTGATGGGTTTAATGGTTGGGAGGAGAACTTAAAATTTGATGGAATAATTTGTGCAGCAGCCCCAAGGCAATATCCAGAAGAGTTACTTGAGCTATTAGAGGTTGGGGGTAAGCTTGTTATTCCAGTTGGGCTTGAGGGACAGCAAAAACTTTATGTCATCACAAAAAAAAGCGAAACAGAAAATGAAGAAATCATTCATGAAGAAGTTGCATTTGTTCCAATGCTTCCAGGGGTTTCAAATGGAGAAGTTTGAGTATGAATAATCAAATTAAGTATTCCCTGGCTGGATTCTGCATGGGGGTTGCAGAGTTAATACCAGGTATTTCTGGAGCTACTGTTGCTGTAATTTTTAAGATTTATCCGAACTTAATAAAAATTTTAAGCAACTTAAGAGTAAAAAATTTAACCTTAAACCTTCGATCTCTTTCACAAACATTTCAATTTAACATTTCCTTGCCTTTGATATTTTCTATGATGATTGCTGTCATTTTGTGTTCCAAAGGAATTAGCTACTTATTAACTAATTATGAGGAATTATTTCTCTCATCCTTGGGCTTATTGATGATTGTATTATCTGTTTATATTGTTAATTTTTTAAAAGATCTGATTGAGGATAAGAAACTAGTAATATTCTTATCTTTGGGGATTATTATTGGATTCGCATTGCAAGAATTAAATATTGGCTCAGGAAATACATCTATTCCTTATTTATTTTTAAGTGGAATATTGGCCTTTTCATTTTTCTTAATTCCCGGTATTTCTGGAAGTGCTATGTTAGTAGTTTTAGGAGTTTATGGCCCAATCATTAAGGCAGTTGCAATCTTTGACTTTGCGTTATTGGCACCGTTTGCATTAGGTTGTCTAATTTCTCTTTTCCTTTTACCCAAAGCCATTTTATCAATATATTCTTCTCATGAGTTAACATTAATGCATATTTTTTCAGGACTTATACTTTCATCAGGCTTATTTTTACTATGATCAAATTTGATACAAAGTTATTAATAATTTTAACTTTTATAATTTCAAGTTGTTCTAGCTTGGATGCTTTACAGCAATCCTACAGAAAATTTTTACCCCCTCGTTCCACTGAATCATATATTGTTCAGCCAGGTGATTCTATTTGGTCTATTGCAATAAATTTTAATATAGATTCAGAGCTATTGATTAAAAACAATAACTTAAAAAAGCCATATACCATTTACCCAAACCAAAAATTAACTTTTTCAGGAAATTTTGCAAAAAATATTCCTATTCACGAATCTAGGGCTATTACATGGCATCATCCTTTGGGAGAGGAATCAAAAGTAGCCATAAAAGATGATTCGTGGCTAATTTTCAAGGAACCCAAGGGGGCGCCTATTCATTCCATTCACAGTGGCAAGGTAGTAGTTTCTGGACCTGATATTCCAGGTTATGGAAACTTGGTTATGATTTCTCATCCCGATGGTTATTTAAGTCTTTACGCTCATTGCGACAAAATATTTGTTGAGCAAGGCGATGATGTTAGAAAGGGCGTAATGATTGCACGCCTTGGTAATTCTGAGGCAGCATACCCAATGTTACGATTTCAACTAAGAAAAAATGGAAAACCTATTAAAGCTGATCAATTGAATTCTCTCTTTACCAAACAAAGCTAAGATTTGAGCTTAGCTTGTCGTATCTTCTCACTACGCTCTGCATAAAAATCTCTTTGGGAGTCATCAATCCATTCA
>CABXNE010000002.1 GCA_902513515.1 uncultured SAR86 cluster bacterium | reverse complement strand
TTCCATCATCTCCCTTTTCTTCTATCTCAGCACTAACATCAGCAATAGAGTCCATAATTCCTTGATGGCCCCATATATCGCCTTCTACGAACTGTTTAGGTATCCATTTATCATCATCATGAATATTCAAAGTATCTGCACCAATTTCAATATCCCAACCGTTGGGGCCTTTTATATAGACACTGGTAGTAAGATCATTGATATGTTTTCCTAATGTAGAACTAATTGGAACGTTTGCAGCGTTAATCCTATCCAATGCCCTGCCGACACTATCAATAGAGTCTACTTGAAACATAATATGATGCATTCCGTTAGCTTCACCAAATTTAGACAAAGCCATACTATGATGTCTTGGATTGCAACGCATGAACCAGGCTCCGTCTCCACCTTCAAAACTAATATAGTCAGTTAATTTAAATCCAAGTATTTTTGTATAGAAATCATAGGTTTGCTCTCTATTTGCAGCAAGAATCATTAAATGGCCTAACCCTAGATGTCCGGCTACAAAAGTTTGATTTGGAATTGGAGATTGAAATTTATAATCCAATGTTGGTTCATAATATATTTCGATTGGATTACCAGATGGGTCACTTAACTTAATTAATCCTCCAACACCTCTTGCCTTTGCATCTTCTATAGAACCATCTAGAACATCAATCTTATTATCAAGCAAATGACTTTTTGCTTCCTCAAGTTTTGAAATATTGTCAACTTCAAATCCTATGTACAATATCCCATGATTTTTATCATCTTGATGAATGCCTAGTCTCCATTGATAATCATCTAATTTTAAATAAACTGATCCATCATCCGAAATACCCTTCCCGCCACTGGCAATTTTAAAATTTGGATCTTGGGGAAATCCCCAGCTTTCTCCTGGAACAGCTCGTGCAGGCATCATGCCCAATATATCTGTTCCAAATTTTAACCACTCCAATGGATCTTTTGATCCAATGCCTATATATCCTAAGGACTTAATTTCCATGATATGTCTCCCCTAAAAAAATTATTAATTTTTTAATGTTTTTAATAAATTTCTTTCATTATTTATAGCATTTTGTACTTGTTCTTCCAAATCAGGTTGAAAAGCTTTTTTTGCTGCTATCAAAGCATTTATTTGAATATCATCAAATGATAAAGATATTTTAGAAAGGCATGCTTCTAGTTCGCCGTTTGGAACAACCTGATTAACTAATCCAATGTCTTTGGCGTCAGTGGCTGATAAGCTAGCATTAGTCAATATTAATTCTTTAGCTTTATTCTTACCAACTAATAAAGGCAAATAATATGTACTTGCAAGACCTGGCAATATACCAAGTTTTATAAATGGAAATGAAATAGTTGAGTTTATTTCAGCAATTCTTAGATCAAATGGTAAAACCATCGTTATTCCTATGCCGACACAGGATCCATGAAGGCCGGCAATTAAAACTTTACTAGATTTAGATAGCTCCAATACAAAAGATTTAATAAATTCATCTTCACCAATTTTTAAGCCAGATTTACTTAATTTATTCCCAGTTAAAAACTCCCTATCTGCTCCCGCACAAAATGATTGCCCGTTACCTAAAAAACCAATAACTTTAATAGAGTCATCAGAATCAGCCTTTCTAAAGGCGTCTATGATTTCATCGCCCATATCTGGGGTATATGCATTAAGTTTGTCAGGCCTATTTAAGTAAATTTTTGCAACTGACTCTTCAAGACTTAATTGAATATTTTCGTAACTATTCTTCATTTTTGTATGGAGCCCATTTTGGGGTTCTTTTTTCAATAAATGCATTTGTTCCCTCATTAAAGTCTGGATGAGTATGTTGATCTGATATTAGATTCCAAGCATTTCTTAACGCTTCAGTCAGTCCAGTTTCTTTAGAATCCCATATAGCTTTTTTAGTTTTTGCCAATGCTGAAGGAGAATGTATTTTAATTTTGTTTGCTATTTCAATGGCTCTATCCATTAAATTATCCTCATCTACTAATTCGCTAATTAAGCCAATGTTTTTTGCTTCCAATGCATCGACTCTTTCGCCCCCACCCATAAGTGACATTCTTAAAACTCTTTCCAAGGGTATTTTTCTACTAAGACTGACAGGTTCTAATCCTGCAACCAGACCAACCTTTACATGAGTATCAAAAAATGTTGCTTTATCAGACGCAATTACAATATCGCTATCAGCAATAAAGTGTAACCCACCACCGCATGCCATCCCATTTACTGCACAGATTACCGGTTTCCAAATATTATTTTGTAATGAAGTCCATTTAATAGATTCAAGTGTAGCTTCTCCTAAATCGCCATCCATATCGGGTAAATCAGCTAAATCAGCTCCTGAGCAGAATGATTTTTTTCCATGACCTGAGATTATCGCAACGATAGCTGAATTATCATCATTAAAACAATTCCATGCTTCTGATAGTTCCTTAGACATTCTTGAATTAACAGCGTTTAATTGATCCGGTCTGTTTAATAAGATCGATGCTATTCCATCTTTTACTCGATAATCTATTGTTGAAAAATTCACAATGTCCCTCGCAATGAATTAAAAAATTTATTTTCTATTTGATTTTCAAGATATGGCTCATCCCACATATAGTTTTGTAGATGTTTGGCTCTTTTGAAAAATAATTGTGGATCAGCTTCAACAGTAAAACCCATGCCGCCATAAATTTGAATTGTGGTTGCTGCTATTTCTCTGAATGACCTACAGGCTTGAAGTTTTGACAATGCTGATAATGATGAAATATCCTTTTTTTCATCAAATGACCAAGCCGCTTGATATGTCATTAATTTATTAGCCTCAACTTCAACATATCCATCTGCTAGATAATGTGCAATAGATTGAAAAGAACCAATTTTTTGACCAAATGCTTCTCTCTCAAGAGAATAGTCTCTACCAATATATAAAGACCTTTCAGAACCACCTGATGCTTCTGCTGCAATCAATATTTGACTCAGGGAAGCAATTTCTTCCCAAATCTCCCAGAAATTTGGTTTTTGCATTAGATTATCTTTATCAATCTCAACTTTCTTAAAAGTTACCTCATATAAACTTGTTTTAGCATGGTTCTCTTGGTAATTAAAAGTTAAGCCTGGATCATCTGTATCAATTATTGCAGCACCAATATTAGAATTATCTCTAAATAAAAAAATAATTTTATTAGCTTCAGAAGCATATGGAACCATGTGTTTTTTGCCAGTTACATAATATTTATCGCTTTTTTTACTAAGTGTTAAGTTGATACCCTCTTTGTGGAATGAAGAGCCTTCTTCCAACCAAGCCAATGATGTTATTAATTCACCAGAAGCTATCCCTGTAAGAATTTCTTTCTTTTGTTTGCTTGTGCCTAATTTATTTATTAAAGATGCACATATAACTGAACTTACCAAATGGGGTGATAAAGACAAGGCGCGGCCAAATTCTTCATAAACAATTACTTGGTCCAGCAAACCCATTTCTGATCCTCCAAATTTAGTAGGTATATTAATTCCAGTTAACCCAAGGTTTTTTAATTGTGTCCAGAATTGATCAGAGTAACCTTTTTTTGTATCTTCAATTTCTCTTAAAGTCTTTAAATCAGAATTATCAATACATATTTTTTCAATAGTATTTCTAAGCAATATTTGCTCTTCTGAAAATTGAAGTTCCACTTATATCTAATTATTATTTCTAAATAAGACTTTTATATTAAACTTTGGGTATTTGTAAGGCAATTAAATAGAAATATGGATAATGATGTAACTGAAATTAAAGATAAGCTTATTGCTTATGCAAATTCATTAGATACTAGGGAATGGAGTGCTTTAAAAGATATATTCCATAAAGAAGCTACAGCTGAATATGGCGATGATTCAATTGGTATTAAATTTAATTCATCATCTAGAGATGAGATTATTCATATGTGTCAATCAAATTTAAATGGATGTGGATTTACACAACATTTATTAGGAAATTTTAAAATAGAAATTAATGAAAATTCAGCAACAAGTCAATGCTATGTTAGGGTTTATCATATAGGCCAAAAGCCAAATGAAAATGAATTTTATGAGATGTTTGGTGAATATATTGATGAGTGGAAAAACATCAATAATTCATGGTGTATCATTCATAGAAAACTCAAAGTTAATTACGAAAGAGGTAATAGAGATAAAGTTTTAGCTCCATAAATATGAATTTTAATTTTACTAAAGAAGAAGAATTGTTTATTGAAGAAGTTAAAGACTTCATCAAAGAAGAAAAGAAGAAATCTAATGCAGACGATGTATTTGCTCCAAATAGAGAAGCAGATGCTCAAACCAAAATAGACAGCCCTGCTAGAAGAGAATTTATGAAAATACTTTCATCAAAAGGGTATCTAGGCATGTCATGGCCAAAAGAATATGGCGGTCAAGAAAAGCCTGGAATTTATGATTATATTTTAAATGAAGAATTATGCAGAGTTGGCGCGCCTTCTCCAGGTAAAGGTGTTGGATCAATAGGACAAACAATAATTCATCATGGATCTAATAAAATAAAAGATGAATTTTTACCTCAAATTTTAGCTGGTGAAATTGATTTTGCATTAGGGTATAGCGAACCAAGTGCTGGGTCAGATTTAGCCTCTTTAAAATTAAAAGCTGAAAAAAAATATGGAGGCTGGTTGATTAATGGTCAAAAAATTTGGACTTCATCTGCTCATGTCGCAGATTGGTATTGGTTGGCCGCAAGAACTGATCCAGAAGCCCCTAAGCATAAAGGAATAAGTGTGTTTTTAGTCAAAATGGATGATCCAGGTATTGAAGTACATCCAATTGAGACTGTTGGAGAGCATGCAACAAATAGTGTTTTTTTAACTGATGTTTTCATTGCTGATGAATATGTTATTGGAGATATTAATAACGGTTGGAAATATATTTGTGAAGCATTAAATTACGAAAGATTTACTTTCTATACCATTGCACCTTTAGAGCAAAAATTTAAAGAGCTGGTTGAACTTATCAGTCAATTATCAAGAGATGGAACTCCATTGAATAAAATCCCTGAAATACGCAAGAAAATTATATATCTTTATGCAGATGTCCAAAAAGCCAAAGTTCTCCAAAGAAAAGTTCTATCTGTTGCCATTCAAGATGAAGTGCCTCAAACAGAAGCAGCTGTTTTTAAACTATTCAGTACAAAACTTCATCAGAAATTAGCTAATGAGGCAATGGATATATTGGGTAGAGAAGGTCTTTTTAGAAAGGAGTGTCAAGATTCACATGCTAATGGAAAATGGGAATGGTCATATCGAAGTACATTGGTAGATACTATTGGAGCTGGAACAACAGAAATTCAAAAAAATACGATAGCTAAAAAATCTTTAAATCTTCCTTTGTAAATAATTATGCAAGCTGAATTGCCTAAAGAAATAACAAAACTAATTGGCAAAATATCATTTGAAGATTCGAGCCCTATTTTGGTTCAAAAAGGGCTTTGGCAGAACTTTTGTTCAGCTATTGAAGATAGTAATCCTATTTATTGGAATGAATCAGAAGCCATTAAACATACTGACGAGTTAATAGCCCACCCAGCATTACTGCCTTCATGGGTTCATGATTTTGAATGGCATCCTAATCGAAAAAAAGTCCTGCCTATGCAACTTCATTTTCATTTAAAAGAAGTTTTAAATTTACCACTTGGAATAGTTACAGAAGTTGAAATCGAATACTATGAGCCTATTAAAAATGGTGATGAAATTAGTTCTAATCAAAAATTATTAAGTATTACTGACCCAGTAACAACTAAACTTGGAAATGGAAGATATTGGGTTATAGAAGTTACCTATTTTAATCAAAAGGAAATTATTGTTGGAAAACAAAATATGCATTTTTTAGGTTATAAAAAATGAGTTCTAAAATTGCTTTACCTATTAGTAAATTTGTTACATCAGTAAAAAATATACAAGCTGGTGCTATTTATAGTCGGGATTGGGCCCCGCTTCATTCAGATCAAGACTGGGCTATTAATAAAGGCAATTTACCAAACATAATTATGAATAATTACACATTAAATGGTTTGGTAATAAAGTATGTTACTGATCTTTATGGAGATGCTACAAGGATTGGCAAAGTTAGTTTCAAGATTAAAAAACCTATATGTCCAAACGAAACATTAGAATTCCATGGATATGTAATTAGTGAAGATAAGGTTTCAGATGAATTATCATTCTTAAATATCAATTTAGATATAAAAATATCTGATCAAATTGTTTCATCTGCAAAAATTATTGCAGGAGTTAATTTAACTGAAAAAAAAATAAATTCTCCATGGAAGATAGATTCTAAAAAATGGAAATCTTACATAGATGAAGTGACAACCGACAAATCTTAGTTGATACCACTTCTTTAAAACTTAATCGGCATATTTCTATAGCCCTGTAAAAATTCACCAAATGTTCTTACCATTTCATTATGTTGTAGTGAGTATTCAGGAATGGCTTTAAAAATTTCTTCTAAAATGACCCTACCTTCTAATCTTGCTAAGTGCTGACCTAAACATTTATGTGGACCATGCCCAAAGCTGATGGTTCGCTTGGGAGTGGGTCTGGTAATATTAAATTTATCAGGATTATCGAATTCTCTCTCATCTCTTCCAGCCGATTGATACAAATAAATTACAGAATCACCTTTTTTCATCTTTTTACCATGTAATTCCATATCTTTATTTAGTTTTCTACCTAAAATGTTAGTAGGATGATCAAACCTAACTGTCTCTTCAAAAGCTGCAGGTATTAATGAGAGATCATTTTTTAAAATCTCTTGTTGATCTGGATTTTGATCAAGATAATAAAACAAGTTTGCAATCGTATAAGGAACCGTATCAGCGCCAGTAATTATCAACATACTTGTGTTGCCCATAATTTGCTCATCTGACATCCACAAGCCTTCTCTTACTTGTTTTGTTATCCATGTGTTTATGTGTGTAGGAGAGGGAGGTGTGTCTTTCCTCCATTCTGAAGCCAATTGAAGCATCAGTCCCATGCATTGACCAAAAGCTTCTTGACCTCTTGGAGTTGCGCCCATTATATCTGGATCTCTTTCATAAAATATATCTATAAGCTCCCGTGCTTTTAGAGCAACCTCTCTATCCAGACCAATCATGTCAGTGATTGTGAATAAAGAAACTTTTCTAGCTATCTCATGAACATCTACCTTACCCTTTTTTAAATATGGCTTTAGCTCGTCAATAGTTAGTTGGCGAATTTTTTCTTCTAATTCTGAAATAGAAGATTGTGTGTATCTGTCAGAAATTGTATTTCTGTAATCCCGATGATCTCTACCATCATTTGTTGGAATGGAAATATGACCCGGACCCGAATCATCACCTAGCAATAAAGGAGGTGGCGATGTTCCTTCAACAGATGTGTAATCTTTGTAAGACCCTAGATGGGCATTCCATATATCTTCAAATCTGCTTAATGCCCATGCACCTCCAAAATCTTCCATGCAATGAACTGGATCATTGTCTCTAAGGTCTTTATAAATAGACCAAGAATTATCCCAAAAGTCTTGAGAATAAGGATTGTAATTAATTTTCATATCATCTCTCCCCTTTGATGTTAATAAATATTAATTATTTTTTACCCAATAAGGTAAAGATATTTTATTATTAATTTTTTTAAAATCAATTTTTAATTTATCACCTATCTTAATTGAATCTAAGTTTGAATTTGTTTGAATTTGACCAATAATTCTTATATTTTTATATTCTACAAGCTCTACTAAACCTACTGCATAAGGAGATTGTTTTTCAAATACAGGTAGCAATGGAGGTCTGGGTATAACAAAAGACCATAACACCGCATCTCCTGAGTCCTCTTTCCAATCATGAGAGATAGATTGGCAGATAGGACACATATGTCGAGGTGGAAATCGAGGTTCATTGCAATCACCACAATGCTGAATGGTTAATTTATTTTTAGAACAATTTTCCCAATAAACTTTATCAAAATCTTCAATGCCAGGAATTGGTATAGTTTCAATCATTTATTCACCTTTTAATAATATAGCAGCGTTAGGTGTAGCATCACAGGTTGTAACAAGTGCTAATTTTGCATTATTTACCTGCGAGGTTGCTGAGCCACGAATTTGTCTAACTGCTTCTGTAACCAAATTCATTCCATGTAAATAGACCTCAGAAAGGCTCCCTCCAGATGTATTAACTGGAAGTTCGCCATCAATATTAATTAGCCCTTCATTAATTAATTTTAAAGCCTCTCCCTTTGAACAAAAATTATAAGCCTCAAGTGAAAATGGAATCATTGGGGAGAATGCATCATATATTTGTGCAACATCAATTTCCTTCGGTGAATGATCAGATAAATTCCATAAATTTGTAGCTGTTACATAAGAAGAGCTTTCGAGAGGATCAGCTCCATGATAATGGGTCATTAATTGATGTTCTTTGTTCATTCCTTGTGAATATGCATGAATAATTGCTGGTTTGTTCTGTAGTTTTTTTGCTATATCCATATTAGTAATAATAATTGCAATAGCGCCATCACTTTCTAAACAATTATCAAATAAACACAAGGGATCAGAAATCATACGTGCTTCCATGTAATCGTCTAAATTTAAGGATTTATGTTGCATAAGTGCCTCATCGTTTGAATTAGCATATTTTCTTAAAGAGATAGCAACAGCTCCCAGGCTCTCTCTAGAATAATCATACTGATGCATATAACGACGAATAAGCATGGAAGATTCATCAACAGGCCTAACTAAACCCGATGGTCTAGACCATTTCCAATGATCAAAAATTCTTTCATCAGTATGAGACCACATCCTAGAGCTTGGATCTCCCCTTTTGCGGGATCTCCATACAACTCCTACATTTGCTATTCCTGATGCAATAGCCATAGCAACTTGCCCAATTGCTGCACAACTTGCCCCTCCTCCATATGGTGCCTGACTCCAATAAGTTAAATTACCAAAACCTAAATTTCTAGCAATTTCAAATTCAGGGGTTTCTTCGTAAGTAAAGCTGCCTAATGCATCAACTTGGTCAGGACTAATACCAGCATCATCTAAGGCATTTTTTATAGCTTTGCATGCTAGGTTGAGCTCAGTTGAATCAATTGATTTTGAAAATTCTGTTTGGCCTATCCCTACAATTGCTGTTTTATCTTTCAGCATAGATAACTATTTAGGTAAATTTAACCTATTGGCAATATTATTTTTTTGGATTGCAGAGGACCCACCTAATATAGGCATAGCTAGCATGTCACGAACATATCTTTCCATATCAAATTCCCTGACATACCCATAAGCCCCTAAAATTCTCTGACATGTTAAAACTATATCTAGAGCAGTTTCAGTAACAAATAATTTTGACATAGACATTTCTACAGTTGCTATTACATTCTGATCTGCTAACCATGCTCCTTGATAAGTCATTAATCTACAAGCTTCTAGCTTAGTTTTAACCTCCGCAAGCATATGCCTTATGGATTGATTGTGACAAATAGGTTTACCAAATTGAATTCTTTCTTGTGAATATTGCCAAGCATCATCAACTGCGGCTCTTGCTATACCTAAAGCCATGGCTGAGACCTCAATTTTTTCAACATCCAAGCCAGTACTTACAATTTTACTCCAACCATCATTCCAACCATCTTCACCCCCAATTACATTCTCAAAAGGAATTCTTACATCGTTAAAAGTTACATCACATGTTCCTCCTACGCCTTTTTGACCAAGAGTTTGCTGTGGTTCTATTATTATTCCATCTGCTGTTGGTGGTATTAGAACTAAAGATAAATTTCTATATCGATCTTCCTCAGGACCTGATCTGACAATTGTATAAATATAATCTGTGATATTGGGTCCAGAACACCAACGTTTGGTGCCATTAATTATTAGCTCATCACCATCACGTATAGCTTTGGTTTTAACACTAGCAACATCTGCTCCAACGTCTGGTTCACTTATTCCATATGAAAATAAAAGATTTCCATTCGCAACTTCAGGAAGAAATTTTTTCTTTTGTTCCTCGCTTGCAACTTCAGATAAATTTAAGCCTGCATAACATGCACAAAAAATATAGCCAGACGCTATACCAAGGCTCCTGGTGCAAAGTTCCTCTATAGTTGCAATAGTTGCCATCATATCTCTTCCAGAGCCACCGTACTCAACAGGAACAGTTAGAGAGGTTACCCCTAATTTACATAATTTATCGAAAACATCTCTTGGAAAATGATCATCTTTGTCCCATTGATTAACTTTTTCTCTAGGCATTTCTTTATCAATAAATTGCCTAAGAGTATTTCTTAACATTGATACATGCTCAGGTTCTTGAAATGCATTCATAATTCTTGAATGCCTAGATTTGCATGTATTACTGAACCATTGATAACAGAATTATTAGCACAAAAGAATATGGTTGAAGCTATTTCTTCTGATGAAATTAATCTATTTTCACTTAATGTTGAAGCCATTATTTTTAAAGCTTCTTGATTACCTTGAACATATTCGACCAACATTTCAGTTTCTGTTGCGCCTGGGCATATACAAGCAGTATGAATAAATCTTCCAAATAAATCTTGGCATGTGCTTCTCATTAAACCTATCATTCCGTGTTTAGTCATAACATAGGATGACATTTGTGGAACAGCTTTTTCAGAAAGAGTTGAGCCAACATACAAGATAGACGAACCTTTTTTCATATAAGGAATAGTGATCTTATTAAGGATAGAGGGTCCTACTAAATTTACCTCTAAAACCTCTCTTAAACTATCTGGATCAGTCGATTCAACATTATCACTTTGCATTTTACTAGCATTGTGAACCAAGCAAATTTGATCAGCGGAGGATAATGTTTCTTGAAATATTGATTCTAAAGATTCTTGCCAATTGGATCTAGATAAATCAACCTCAATATGAACAGCATCATCAAGATTAATTTTTGATCTTGAAAGATTAATAATATTAAATCCATTGTCTTGAAAAAGTTTTGCAGCGGCAAAGCCTATTCCGCTACTGCCACCGGTAATAATTAGAAATTTTTTCAAGAAGTCTCCTTAACTACTTTTGTTTAAATTTAGGGGTTTCTTTTTTTGCAAAAGCTTCAAGAGCAATTTTATGATCTTCCATTAACTGAGTAACATTTTCAAAAGCTGCTGCTCGGTCAATTATAGAATTAGCCATAACTTTCAAACCTGCATTTATTGAGGTTTTGGTCCAGCGAATAGAATATTTAGCTCCATCACGTAGTTTTTCAGCCAAAGCTTGGACCTCTTGGTCAATTTTATCTTCTTCAAATACTTCTGCTATCAAGCCCATATTAAGAGCATCATCTGCTTTGATCATTTCACCTGTTAGAAGATATTTCTTAGCTCGTGCGAAACCTATAAGTTGAGGCCAAATAACACAACCACCATCACCAGCAACTAGTCCAACAGAAACATGAGGATCTGCAAATTTTGATCTTGGAGTGGCGTATACAAAATCACAAAAAAGAGCCAAAGAACATCCTAAACCAACAGCAGGACCGTTTACTTTTGCGATAATTGGTTTTTCCATATCCAACATAGCATTTTGAATCTTTCTATCATGGTTTATATGATATGCAGTTGCTACAGGGTCACCATGCACTCCTAGCAACCATTTTAAATCGCCACCCGCACAAAATGATTTACCTGCCCCAGTTAAAATCACTATATCAACTTCATCGTCATATTCAGCATCAATAAAGATAGTTGAAAAATCTGCATGTAGCTGTTCATTAACAGCATTCATATCATCAGGACGATTGATAGTAATAGTTAAAATTCTATTTTCTTTAGTTACTTTGAGTTCTTTATATTTTGAATAATCCATAAAATTTATTATAAACAGCTTGTTAAAAAATACTAATTTAGGTTTAAGTCAAGAATATATTTTTCTTGTAATTTATATTTTTGAATTTTTCCTGAAGGAGTTACTGGAAAAGAGTCGACAAAGAAAATGTATCTTGGAACTTTCCATCTCGATATTCTCTCTTTGCACCAATCTTTTAATTCATCAGGACTATTTAGCTCTGATGAATCAACCCTAGCAACTGCACAACATTCTTCATCATATTTTTTATCAGGCAGACCAATCACTGCTACCTCTAAGACCCCAGGGTGTTCAAGCAAGTAATTTTCAATTTCTATTGGATAGAGATTTTCACCGCCCCTTATGATCATCTCTTTTGCTCTACCAACAATATTGATATATCCATCTTGATTCATAGTAGCTAGATCTCCAGTTGGAAACCAACCATCGGAATTTATTCCTGAGCTTCCATCAGGTAAATTGCCATAGCCTTTCATGAGTCCTGGGCCTTTATATAGTAATTCACCAGGAGTATCATTTTTCACAACTTCATTTTTCTTATTTACAACTTTTAAGGAAACTCCAGGTAAAGCAAGTCCTGCAATAGCTTTTAATTCGGGCGGGTCAGTCGGAAGTGCTGTAGAAGTTAATCCGCAGGTTTCTGTCATGCCATAGCCATTTATAACATCTGCATCAAACTCTTCTGAAAATTTCTTCAAAAGCTCAAGTGGTGGATTAGATCCTCCTACTATTAAACATTTCAGTGAACTCAAATCATATTCTTTGAAATGAGGAACCTCTAGCATCGCTGTTAATAAGACAGGTGCACCTATGAACACAGAACAATTTTCATTTTGTAAAATATCTAAAGTTACATCTGGTTTAAATATGTATAAGGGCAAAGAAACAGCCCCTGTTGCTGCAGCCCCGAGCGTCATACAAGCTGAACCACCAATGTGAAACAAAGGAAAACCATGGCAAACTCTCTGATTTTCAGTTATTTGCCAACGAACATGACTATTTTTGGAGGATGTGATTAAAGATTGATGAGTCATCTGAGCGGCTTTTGGAACACCGGTAGTTCCAGAAGTATACTGGATCATAAAAATATCATTCGGATCTACTTTTGGTAAAAAAGAGTTTGATTGTTTACCCTGTTTAATAAGATCTTTTAAGCCTTCATCAAAAGTATAGTTATATTTAAGAGATGGAATTTCATTCTTTATAACATTAATCAAATCTGAACTGTTCACTCCTCCAATTACTTCAGCATGAACTATAGCCACAGCTGATACTGTATTTAAAGCAAAAATTAATTCTTGTTCTTTATATAAGGGATTTAATGTAACAATTCTTAGACCAGCCTTCGCCAATGCATATTCAGCAAGAATCCACTCAGGATGATTCGGACCCCAAACACCAACAGTATCACCAGGACTAAATCCAACATCAAGAAAGGCTTTTGCTAGATTAGTAGACATTTCATCTAAATCTTTATAAGTCCACCTTATATCATCAACTCCGGGTTGATTTGAGTAAACTAATGCCTCAGTCTCAGGAAATTTTTTCGCAGTAGTCTCTATAAGTTCGCCAAGGGTTATAGACATAGATTCAGAGTTATCTAGAACATCTATCCATTCTGATAAATTTTTATTAGGTTTAGCCATAAGCTTTACAAACCTCCAGGAATAATAAAAATTTCTGATCTTCCGCCTGAATTCCTCAAATCAATCAAAGGCTTATATTTTGGATCTTCATACCATTTTTGAGCAGATAAAAGATCTGGAAATTCTAAAAGCACATATGCTGAAGGTTGTTCATTGCCTTCTCTCATTTCTGGCTTTACACCTGAAGCAAGATATTTTCCGCCATGTTCTTCAATTAATTTTGCAGTCGCAGGAAAATATTTTTCATACCAATCCCAATTGTCCATGTATAACAAACCAAGCACATAACCTTTCATTTGTTGCCCCCCTTTTAATTAGTTATCATAAAATTAACTAATACTTAATTCTTATTCATAAAAACAAATATGTCCAATCAGAATACTGACTTTTATGGAGCCACATCTTTTATTAATAAAGATGAGCAAGGTGATTACTATTTGTCTGGTAAAAAGTGCAATGTTTGTTCGGCAATTTTTATAGATAAACGACTGACTTGTGCTAAATGTTTTGAAGTTAATAGTATTTCTGACATTAGACTATCTAATACTGGAAAGTTGTATTCATATTCAATTGTTCATAGATCATTCCCTGGCATTAAAGTCCCATATGTATCAGCAATAGTTGATCTAGATAATGGAGGAACTATCAAAGGTAATTTAATTAATGTTGAACCTAATCCTGAAAATTTATCTTTTGATATGAGGGTAAAAGTAGTATTTAAAGATGCTTTAGGTAGAAAAGATCAAGATGGCAATTCATATATAAGTTATTTTTTTGAACCAATTTAAATTTACCAATAAAATCCATTTTTTCATGCATCTAATTAAATAAGAATTATTCTCATTTATGATATTATCAATTTATATCTCAATAAAGGGGTATAAATTTTTTGGAGAAAATTATGGAATTAGAAATGTGGAATATTTTTCAAAACTCCAGAGGCGCAAACGCAACAATGATTCTATCTGTAACCATAGGCATATGGATAGCAGCAAGATTTGCTAGTGTTGCTAGAGAAAATGATGCGCCTGTGCTGATGAAAGTAATTATTTCTGTATTTGCTATATCAGGTTTTGCTTTTGGTTGGATGGTAATAACCAGAGCATTAAATAGCTGGGTTGTTCAAGCGACTGCATTATCAGATCTAAAAGAATCTGGAACTGAGTTAAGCCCATTAGCAAGTCAATTTGTTGAAATGTATGGCGGTGAATTCATGTCAAATCCTGGTCTGATTGGAATGGCCTATTTAATTTCAGGACTATTGATTGCAATATTGCCCTTATGGCTTAAAGGAGAAAAATAATGGAATCTTCAGCGACAGTTAATTACACGGAATTAGAGCTTTGGGATCATCTATGGATGGCTTCAGGTGGTCAAGCTTCATGGTTTTTAGCATTAGGATTTCTATCCTGGGTGGGCCTAAGAATTGGTCAGAATATTTATAACAATGTTGATACTCCTTTGCTAATGAAAATAGCTGGTACTACTTTCTCTCTTTTTATAGCCTATGGATGGTTAATTAATTTTGGGGCTTCAGAATGGAATGCAAATGGTGTTGCTAATGGAATGGCAGTATTAGAGGCATCTGGCGAACTAATCTCACCTTACGGTTCTGAATTAATTGCTAGTAATAATCCTGGCGCACCATTTAATTTAATACCTTCACTTCCTCAGGGTTTATTCATAATTGCAATTACGATTATGCAAGTTTTACCAATGTGGGGAAAGAAATAATTTAATTTTAATCCTTTCAAAGCCCGTTAGAAAGCGGGCTTTTTATTTAATGAGCTTAATTAAACTTGATGTATCTAACTTTCCATCACCTTGAGCTGAAATGTTTTGATATTTTCTTAAAACTTTTCTAGTTACCGTCAAGTCAAGGTTCTTTGACCTTGACTCCTTTAGAGAAATTTTCAAGTCCTTTATCATTAAATCTACTGCAAATCCAAAATTAAATTTACCCTTTATCATTGTTTTAAATCTATTATCCATTTGCCATGACTGAGCGGCACCATTAGAAATGGCATCAAAAACTTTATCCATATTTAGACCTGAGGACATACCAAGTGCAATCCCTTCAGACAATCCCTGAATAAGCCCAGCTATACATAATTGATTAACCATTTTTGTTAGTTGACCATGACCATTTGGTCCAATATGTACTATAGATTTTGAATAAGATTTCATTAATTTTTTAATGGTTACAATTTTTTTATTTGGTCCGCCAAACATTACAGACAAAGAGCCGTTTATCGCTCCTGCCTCTCCTCCACTTACTGGCGAATCATAAAAATAAATATTTTTATTGATCATTGCTTCGTTAGATGTAATTGTTTCGATTAGATCTAATGAGGTGGTTGAATGATCAATAATAAAAGAATTTTTTTTAAGAGCTAAAACTAAATTCTTATTTAGTAACACATCAATAATGGCTGCATCATCTTTTAAACATGTAATTAAACCATCAAACTTAATATCAATAGGGTTTGTGATATCAAATTTATTACCTTTGTATTCTTTCAACCATTTTTTTGTTACTTGAGGAGATCTATTGTAAACAAATATCTCAAGATCTTTATTTTGTGAGAGATGGCCAGCCATGGGATAACCCATGGTACCTAGACCAACAAATAAGTATTTTTTCTTAGATTTTGGCAAGTTGTGATTCGGCGGATGATACGTCCATAGCTCCTGGTTCTTCTATGTCAATGGATTGGACTATGCCATTATCTACAACCATAGCAAATCTTTTGCATCTGTTACCCAAACCAAAGCTTGAACCATCCATTGCTAGGCCAAGTTCATTGGTTAAATCACAATTACCATCAGCTAACATATCTATACCATCAGCATTAGATGCTTCTGACCAAGATTTCATTACAAATGGGTCATTAACAGCTAAAAATGTAATGGAATAATCTTTATCTTTAAAACTTTGAATATTTTCTATATATCCTGGTAAATGTGATGAATGGCATGTTGGAGTAAATGCACCAGGTACTCCAACCAAAACGATTTTCTTGCCTGAGAAATATTCATCTGAGTTTATATTTTGAATCTCTCCATTAATTAAGACTCTTAATTCTTGATTTGGAAATTTATCATTTATTGAAATAGTCATATGCAGAACTTTTAATTTAAATTTTAACTTAATTCTATAATTTTTTTATTTATATTTTTATTATCAGAATAGAACAGATAAAATCTTGCAATGAAATTAACTACAGCAATATTAAAATTAGAAACAAATAAAGAAATTGAAAATTTCTTAAAAGATTTGATGACTCCTGGAGAGATTAAAGCAATCGAAGAAAGATGGGCTATTGCAAAATTGCTCTATAAAAAAGAATTAACATATAGAGAAATTGCAGAAAAACTTTCTGTTTCAACAACAACTATTACTAGAGTGCAAAGATTTTTAATGAAAGAGTCTAATAATGGATATTTAACTGCATTAAAAAAGATGAAAGGCACACAATACTATGAAATGGCAGTAGCTAAAAAATACTACTTTTCAATAACATAATTTGATACTTGGTCTTTCATTTCTTTTCGAAGAATAAATAAGGCAAATAAATTTGGTATTGTTACAAGTGCGACTACCACATAAGCAATATTCCAAACAACTGTTGTGTCGATTATAGCCGCAGCAATAAAGCAAAGAACATAGATCATTCGATACCATGGGACTGCATTTTCACCAAAGATGTAAGCTGTAGATCTATCTCCATAATAGGACCAAGCAATAGCAGTAGAAAATGCAAATAGAAGCAGACCAATGGCAACAATATATTCACCATATTTTCCCAGCACACCTGAGCCAAATGCTTTGGAAGTTAATTCAGCTGAATGAATCAAGGATTTACCTACTACGATAATTGATGAGTCTTTTATATCTCCATTAAGAATTTCCAAGGACCCATCAAAGATTTCGCCATTTTTATAAAAAGTAACATCTTCAGCGATAGAGTTATTATGAAATATTGTTATTCCATCCTGTTGAAGGTCACCTTCTACAATAGTTAAATTTCCAGAAAAATTCTTTACTGCCGTTGTATTGCTAGTGAATTTTCTGGCATCGAGAATATATTTACTAAGCTCTTCAACATCTTTTGAATTTGATTCACTGTATTCACCTGCAAAAATTGCCATAGAAGATCTCTCAAAAGTATTTTCGTATTTCTGAATCCAAGCTCCGCTAGATAAAATAACAATTGCGGTAACACTACAAACAACAATCGTGTCAATAAAAGGCTCTAAAATTGAAACCATGCCCTGTTCTACTGAATGTTCAGTTTTTGCTGATGCATGTGCTATTGGTGATGAGCCTTGTCCAGCTTCATTTGAATAGAGGCCTCTAGCAACACCAAGCTTTAAACTCATTGCAAAACTAGCACCCAAAAAACCACCTGCAGCAGCAGAACCAGAAAAAACTTGTGAAAATATTGAATGAAATGAAGGGATGATATTTTGATAATTCTCAATTACAACAACTAAGGCTCCACCGAAATAGATTACAGCCATAATTGGAACTAACTTACTGGCAATTTTAGCAATCCTTTTGATGCCACCTGAGATGATTAACCACAACATTGAACCTAGAATTAAACCAGTAGCAAGTTTTGGAACAGTAAAGGTTGAATCAAGCACGCTTGCAATATTATTTATTTGAGGCATGTTCCCTGAACCAATGGCACATATCATCATCAAAGCAGCAAATAGAACTCCGGCCCAGCGTTTATTAAAACTTTTTTCAATGTAATACATAGGTCCACCAGAAATTGAACCATCAGATAATGTTGTTCTGTATTTATGAGCCATTGTTACTTCAACAAATTTAGTAGTCATACCAAAAATTGCAGTTATCCACATCCAAAAAATTGCAGCAGGACCACCAATCCATATTGCTAAAGCAACACCTCCAATATTTCCAGTGCCTACAGCGCCTGACATAGCTGTTGTTAAAGCCTCAAAGGGAGTCGTCTCTCCTTCAACCTCATCTTTTGCATATTTACCTGTAACGATTCTCCAGCCATGAGCAAAAAATTTAAACTGCGGAAATCCTAAATAAGCAGTAAAAAATATTCCTATACCTATAAGAAATGCAGGGAACCACCATGAACCACTAAGATAGCCATCTAAAAGTAATAAAAAATCATTAAAGGCAACCATAACTACTCCTTAATTATTAACCCATTCCATTAAATCAGTATATCCACCAATCAATTCATCATTGATAAAGATTTGAGGCATTGTTCTTGCATTAGGGTTTCTGTTCATAAGAACATCAAATACTTCTGGAGACTCTGCATTGTGTTCAACATAGGGAATATCATTTTGTACAAAGTAATGTTTTGCTTTATCACAAAAGACACAATTTGATTTAGAATATATTTCTACATTTTTTAACATCATGGGATTATAAGCTAAATGTCATTATTTAATTTAAAAAATAAATCATTTTTGATAACTGGTTCTTCAAAAGGTATTGGTAAATCAATTGCATTTCATGCGGCATCTCATGGAGCAAAAGTTATCATTTCAAGCAGAAAAATTGATGCTTGCATAGAAACGGCAAAGGAGATAAATGATCAAGTTGGTTCCGAACTAGCTTTTCCTATTGCAGGAAATATTGCTCATGAATCAGACCTTGTAAATCTTGTAAATGAAACCAATAAATTATTAGGTAAGATTGATGTGCTAATTTGTAATGCTGCAACAAATCCATTCATGGGATCAATGGCTGATATTCCGTCTGATGCTTTTGATAAGGTTATGAATAACAACATTAAAGCAAATCACATATTAACCAATTTAGTCACGCCCCAAATGATTGAACGTAAAGATGGCGTCATAATTATTATTTCAAGTGTTGGTGGCACGAGAGGCAATAACCTTATAGGTACATATAATCTAAGCAAGGCAGCTGACATTCAAATGGTAAAAAATATTGCTGTAGGATATGGACATCACAACATAAGAGCCAATAGCATTGCCCCAGGGCTTATTCGAACTGATTTCGCTAAAGGTTTATGGGAAAACCCTGATATTCTTGAGCGGTATACAAGCACTCATCCCATGAAAAGAATTGGTGAACCAGATGAAGTTGCTGGTGCTGCAATAATGCTTGCGTCAGATGCAGGAAAATACATAAACGGTCAAACAATTATCGTTGATGGTGGTGCGACAGCTTAATTAAAAAGATTTTTAATTTTATAAAAAAAATTATTTAGTCCGATTTGCTCATTTAATGAAGGAACTTTATTAAGCTGATATTTATAATTAATCAGTTCTTCAATTAAATCTGATGCTTGTCTTGTATCCAATTCTTTATTGTCTATGGATGTGAAAGATGGGTGAGCTTTATAAAAATCTTGATTTATACCTAAACATGTTTTTAGAAAAAGAATAATAGAATCAATTTTATCTTCAAATGAGATATTAATTTCCTTATAAAATTTTAAAAGATCAGGTGTAGTTTTTTTACCAAGACAATAAGAATTAAGGTTTTGAGAAATCTCTATGTATTGTCCCGCCATATCACTCTTAATAAGTTTTTCAATTTCTAAGGGGGTGGAATCGGGAGCAAAATTTAATATCGAAAAATCAATATAACCCTGATCTACAATCCATTGATTAATGGCCACTGAATCAGGGTTTTTTATTGAAATTAAGCTTGAGCGACTATAAATGGTTGGTAAAAAATATTTACGTTGATTTGAAATAAGAATTACATGTTTATTATCAGGTAATTCCTCTAAGGTTTTAAGAAGTGCGTTTTGTGCATTAACATTCATTAAATGAGCGTCAAATATAATAGCGACCCTTTGTTCAGATACCGAATTGGTCATGCCGATGAATTCATGGAGAGCTCTTGCCCCCTCAATTTTTTTTGAATTTAATGCTTCTTTCTTGGCCTTAGAATAAGTGTGTAAAACGCTAGAACATGAGTCATGGTCAAGAAAACAATAATCTGGGTGTGATTCAGCTAAAAAATAATTGCACGAATTACATTCTTTGCAGGGTGCAGAGTGATCTGAACATAGTAATTTTTGAGCAAAATATCTTGCTAGTTGTTTCTTGGCTAAACCAGATTGTCCTTCAATAATCACTGACGATGGAAAAGCAATATTACTATGAGCATCTATGGCAGCTTTTAACCATGGAAATCGCTGAATACTCATTTAAAACAATCGCTCTATCAAATCTTTAGTTTGCTGGCTCAGTATTTCAATAGGCTGGGATGCATCAAGAATCTTAACTTCTTCCCTATCATTAGCCAGCTGCTGATAGCCTTTTCTTACATTTTCAAAAAAATCAATTCCGGAAGATTCAATTCTATCAATATCATCATTAGCTTTTCTTTCAAAACCAACTTTCACGTCTAAATCATAAACTATTGTTAAGTCAGGAATCGGGCAATTAATGCCTTTGATTAGATTATCAATTAAATCAAGCGAAAGCATTCTTCCATGTCCTTGATAAGCAATAGATGCATGGTAATATCTATCGCATAAAATGAAATCATCTCTAGAGTCAATGAAATGTTCAGCAATCATTTCAGACCTTGCTGCAAACATTAATAATAATTCTGAGTGTGTCGATATACTAGATTCCTTTGATAAAAGTAATTCTCTTATTTTTTCACCAAAATCAGTTGATCCAGGTTCCCTGAGGAGCTTAGTTGATAGACCTTTTTCTTTAAGCCATTCTGAGATTAGATTTATTTGAGTGGACTTCCCTACTCCCTCTATTCCCTCAAATGTTATTAATTTCATGGTTCAATTCAGCTGATATTTTTTTACTGCATCAAGGTGTTCTTTGTAAGTTTTTGAAAACTTGTGGGTTCCATCACCTCTAGCTACAAAGTACAAATAATCATTTTGCATCCCCAATATTACTGCTTCCAAAGATGATTGGCTAATTGTAGATATTGGAGTTGGCGGTAGCCCTGAAATTTGATAAGTATTATATGGATTAGTCTTGTCTCTTAAATTTGCTTTTGTAATATTCCCATTAAAATTCGGCATTAAACCATAGATAATTGTTGGGTCAGCTTGTAACCTCATGCCAATAGCTAATCTATGTAAAAAGACTCCAGCGATGATTGGCTTCTCTTCATCATTACCCGCCTCTTTCTCTACAATTGAAGCAAGAATTATTGCATCTGAAAATGTTTTTAAAGGGGAGCTTATATTTTTACCTGACCATAAATTGAGTGATTGGTCAAAGAATTCACTTTGCGATTGTTTAAGGATGTCAGCTAATGACGAAGAATGTTTATAAAAATACGTATCTGGCTTTAAAGTTCCCTCTATAAAATTCAAACGATCGTCTAGACAATTAAAATCTTTACAATCATCTGCTAGATTTGATTCTAGAAGAATTTTTTTAACTTCAAATAAATTCTTTCCAGCTGGAATTTCTAACTTAAATATAACAACGTCACCCTTTGATACGGAGATTATAAACTCTCTCCATGATTTATTTTTAAGATAATAATGGCCAGCTTGAGCAATCTTAATATCATTTTTTTTTAAATAAATTTTTAATAGAAGCTTTTGAGAAGGCTTCAAAATAAAATCATCTAGTATTGAATTAAAAGATGTGCCTTTTTTAACATTATAAAATTCAATGCTATCGTCAACTCTTGTGTGTGAAAATGATTCAGACGATCCTACTAAAACTAATATAAAAATAGTTGCTGAACAAAACAGTATAGATAATTTAGATTTTTTTGAAGACAAGAGTAGAGTTAGTACCTCCAAATCCAAAAGAGTTATTTATAGCTATATTGACCTCTTTCTCAGTTGAAACAAGTGGTGTGTAATTCAAATCACAAAGAGAGTCAGGATTATCTAAGTTAATGGTTGGAGGAATAATTCCTTCATTGATAGCTTGAATACAAAAGATAGATTCTATTGCGCCAGCTGCCCCAAGCGTATGACCGGTCATAGATTTTGTTGAGCTAATTTGTGGTACAGAATCGCCAAATACTTTTTTAAGAGCGATAGTTTCTGCAATATCTCCAAGAGGTGTAGATGTCCCATGAGCATTAATATAGTCTACGTCAGATAGATTGATTTCAGCATCATCTATAGCATTAGACATAGAAAGTGCTGCCCCTCTTCCATCATCAGGCGGAGCCGTCATATGATGAGCATCTGAGCTGGCACCAAATCCAATAATTTCTGCATGAATTATTGCTCCTCGAGCTTTAGCATGATCAAATTCTTCAAGAACCAAAGATCCAGCTCCATCTGAAAGAACAAATCCATCCCTATCTTTATCCCATGGTCTGCTAGCCGCTTCGGGATCTGAATTCATAGAAAGGGCTCTAGCGGATATAAATCCAGCAATTGAAAGAGGCGTCGAAGCCATTTCTGCACCTCCAGCTATCATTACATCTGCTTCACCACATGCTATAGATCTTGCGGCTGTTCCAATACAATGATTACCGGTTGAGCAAGCTGTTACAACAGAAGTATTTGGTCCCATAAATCCGTGTTTAATAGAAACTAGTCCAGATATCATATTAACAATTGATCCAGGCACAAAAAATGGAGAAACCTTTTTGTAACCCCTTTCCTCTAACAGAACTTTATTTTTTTCTATTGTATCTATCCCACCAATTCCAGCTCCGAAATTAACACCGACTTTTGTTAGATCAATATTTGATTCAAGAATTCCAGAATTTTCAATAGATTGGTTCGCAGCAATAATTCCATATTGAATAAATGGATCAATGCGTCTGACTTCTTTAGAATCTAGGAAATCTTCTGAATTAAAATTTTTTAAGCGACCGCCAATTTTTACTGGATTATTCTCTAACCCTATATCAACCTTAGTAATGCCTGATTTGCCTTCTACACATGAATGCCAAGCATCATTAACTGTATTACCTATTGGTGAAAGGATACCTAAACCAGTAACTACAACTCTTCTGTGTAGTTGCTTCATTTAAGAAATTTTTAACTGTTTGAATTTATGTAATTTACAGCTTCTTGAACGGTTGAAATTTTTTCAGCTTCTTCGTCAGCAATTTCAAGTTCGAACTCTTCTTCAAGAGCCATGACTAGTTCTACTGTATCAAGTGAATCGGCGCCTAGGTCATCAACAAATGAAGAATCATTTTTCACCTCATCCTCACCAACACCGAGTTGCTCACAAACAATTTTTCTTACTCTTTCTTCGATACTCACAGGGCATCCTCCATTTAAAGAAATCTATTCTACAACATTTCTAGCAAAAACAAATAAAATCATCAGCTCATATATAAACCACCGTCAACAGAGATGGTTTGACCAGTAATATAATCGCCCTTAGGTGAAGCCAAAAATAGAGCTAAATCAGCTATATGCTGAGAATTGCCCATTTTATTAGCTGGGATTTGATTTAAAATATTTTTAAATTCTTCATCTTTGAAATGAGTGGTCATGTCAGTTTCTATGAACCCAGGAGCAATACAATTCACAGTTATATTTCTAGCTGCCACTTCTTTGGCTAATGCTCTTGTAAAACCACCAAGACCAGCTTTACTTGCTGAATAATTAACCTGGCCAGGATTTCCCATTAAACCAGCAACACTAGATATGTTGATAATTCTTCCAGACCGATTCTTTACCATGGATTTAATAAACAATTTAGTCATATTAAAAACACTAGTGAGATTAGAATCAATAACATCATCCCAATCTTGATCCTTCATTCTAAGAAAAAGTTGATCCTTAGTAATGCCTGCATTATTTATTAAAACACTTGGGACTCTATCTTGATCTTTCAAATCCCCTAAACATGAAGAAACTTGCTTTCTATCAGTAACATCTAATGGAATATGTAGGCACTCATCAGAACCCAATGCTTCATGAAGATTAAATTCTGATCTTGACGTTCCAATAACAAAATAACCATCATTTAAAAAACATTTAGCTATTTCTAATCCAATACCTCTTGATACACCAGTAATAAAAACTATTTTTTTATCCATAATTATTTATCTTCTCATAAAAATCTTCATCGGAAGAGGAAAAATAGTTTTCAAGTTTATTTGCTTTGAATAATCCTGATAAAACTTTTCCTGGTCCACATTCAATTATCGGTAGATTCAAAGTTGAAATAAAATGGCATGTTTCAACCCATCTTACGGGTGAGTGCAGCTGAGAGATAAGCAGTGATGGGATATCTTCAGGCAAAGATACTGAATCCACAGACACATTATGAATAATTTTGGTATCTGGCATATTAAATTCAACAGTATTGAGGGTATTTTTAAATTCATCTGCTGCCTCTACCATAAGCTTGCTATGCGATGCGATGCTAACCTTAAGTTTTATTGATCGTTTAGCGCCCTCAGATATGCATAGGTCTTGTGCTCTTTCAACCGCATCATCATGGCCGGAAATGACAGTTTGATTAGGAGAATTTAGGTTTGCACATTGAACATGGGAGTTATTTCCATGTGAAGCGATTAAACAGATTTCAGAAATAATAGCTTGCTCTAAACCCATAATTGCGGACATTGAGCCTGTTGGGGCTAATTCCATCAACTCGCCTCTTTTTCTAACTAATTGAAGAGCTTCAGTAATTGATATTGAATTTGCTGCAACCAAAGCGGAATATTCACCTAATGAATGGCCAGCCATATATGTTGGAGAAATATCAATAGAATTAACTAATTTGTTGTAATGAAGATATGAGCAAAGGACTAAAAGAGGTTGAGTTATGGAGGTTTTATTAATTAAATCTTCTGGGCCCTCTTCAATTAACTTTAAGACATCGTGTGATATTAATTCACTACAGCATTCAAGAGCTTGCGAATATTTACTCGAAAGAGCTATATCCAAGATACCACCCTTAGAAAGCATAGATAGATGTTGGGAGCCCTGACCGGGGAAGGCTAAAAAAGCAGAAGAAGACATGGTTAGTCTTGAGCTTCGTTGTCCTCTACTTCTTTAATTGGTTTTCTAAGATCTTTAATTAATCGACCTTTATAGAAACCGTCTGCTGTCATTTGATGACGAAGATGCCTCTCTCCAGAAACGGGATCAGTCGAAAGCGTAAGATCAGATAGATGATCGTGAGATCTTATCATTCCTCGCTTTGATCTAGTTTTTTTACTTTTTTGTACTGCCATAATATTTTAAAAAAAATGCATACTATCAGATTAAATTAAGATTTAATAGTTAAATAATCCAGCTGTGACAGTAGTATATCAAATTCGTTATTTTTAGGAGCCTCATAACTTACATCAAAGCCATTCATATCCTCAAAAGAGATTGATGAAGCATGCAGTGCGAGACGACTTACTGATGTTTCGCTAGCTATATATTTATTTAAACTAAATAATCCATATTTTGTATCGTTAACTATTGGATGATTAAGATTGGAGCTTTGAACTCTTATTTGATGCATCCTGCCGGTAGTTATTTGAATCTCAGCATGTGTAAATAAGTTATATTTTTTAATAATTTTAAATATCGAAACTGCCCTTTTTCCATCTTTTGATTCTTTTACCTTGTGATGATGCTCTTTTGTTGAGATATCGATATTTGATTCTATCTTTATATCTTTTTTCAGAACTCCTACTAAAATAGCTTCATATTTTTTTAAAACTCTATTTGCTTTTAGTTGTTTGTGAAAGTGTCTTAAAAAAAATTTATTTTTCGATAGCAAGACGCATCCAGAAGTTGATTTATCTATACGATGGCAAAGATCAATTTCCAGTGATGGAAATTTAACTCTCGCAATATCTATAAGGCCAAATAGGTTATTGGTTCCAGAGTGAACGCTTAATTCAGGATCTTTATTTACCAAAATGAAATCATCATTTTGATGAATAATGGAAGATTCAAATGCTTGAATTCTCGAAGTCGGTATCTTTAGATCTGATTTCTTATTTTTGAAATCAATTAAATATGGCGGAATTCTTATCTCATCGTGCAATGATAATTTATGTGTTGGCTTTATTCGACCAGAGTTAACTCTTACCTCGCCTTTTCGAATCATGCTATAAATTTTTGATTTAGGAAGAGATTTGTAGATATTAAATAAATAGTTATCTATTCGTCTTCCAGCGTGATCTTTGTCTATTTTTAGGTTTTTACCACTCATTAAGGTAGAATACTCGAAATTGATAGTTTATAGATATAAAGCTACAAGTTAAAAAGCTTATGGCAAAAAGCCTTAAGTACAAATTTAAGAATGCTGTATTGCAGCATCATAAGAGAAAGTTAATAAAGCACAAGGGTGCTTAAAGAATAAAACAAGTTTTAAAAACTCCACTTAGAATAATGGGGTAAGTTAAAAGAGCTCCAAGGGATAAGACTCTGATAACTCAACAAGCACTAGTGCTATTCACTTTCTCTGTATCGGAGAAAAAAATGAAAAGAATTTTAATTAATTGCTCATATTCTGATGAGCTTCGTGTTGCTTTAGTTGATGGGGCCAAGCTATTTGACTTAGATAATGAATTTAATGCGCAATCACTTCTCAAAGGAAGTATATTTAAGGCTACTGTTTCAAGAGTTGAAACAAGCTTGGATGCAGCATTTATAAATTTTGGAAGTGAAAAGCATGGTTTTTTACCATTAAAAGAATTAACAAATGAGCATTTTACAAAGGATGCAGACGGCAAAAAAAAATGCACACTCAAAGAAGGAGATAAGATCCTTATTCAAGTTCTAAAAGAAGAACGTGGAACTAAGGGTGCTGCCCTATCAAATCAAATATCACTTGCCGGAAGATTTATAGTCTTAATTCCAAATTCTGAAAAATCTGGTGGTGTATCTAGAAGAATATCAGGCGATGAAAGGGATGAGATTAAAACTGCATTAGATGCATTACAAATCCCTGAGGGTATGAGCGTAATTGTAAGAACAGCGGGATTAGGCAGATCAACAGATGAATTGAAGTGGGATTTAGATTATCTCATGAATCTTTGGGAGCAAATAAAATCTACCGTTACCGATGCGCCAAGCCCAAGCCTTATTTATAAAGATGATAAATTAATCTTAAGAGTATTTAGAGATTATTTTAGAGATGACATAGAAGAAATTCTTATCGATGATGAAGCTGTTCATGCTGAAGCCTTAGATTTTGCAAAATCAGTGATTCCAGATCATGCTGATAAGGTTATTTACTACAATGAAGATATTCCTTTATTCAATAGATATCAGATTGAAAGCCAAATTGAATTAGCTTTTCAGAGAGAAATCTCATTACCTTCAGGCGGATCAATAGTTATAGATCCTACAGAGGCTATGGTGTCTATTGATGTTAACTCAGCACGCTCTACTAAAGGCAAAGACATTGAATCAACAGCCTTTGCAACAAACATGGAAGCAGCTAAAGAAGTTGCTCGACAGCTTAGATTAAGAGATTTAGGTGGCCTTATAGTAATTGATTTCATTGACATGCAAGATGAGAAACATCAACAAAAAGTTGAAAATACTTTTAGATCTGCCGTTCAGTCTGATAGAGCGAGAATCCAGATTGCAGGAATATCTAGATTTGGATTATTAGAACTGTCTAGGCAAAGATTAAGACCCTCCTTAGAAGAGACATATGATATCCAGCATGTCCAAGTGCGTGGTGCTCGTTCTTTAGGCCAATCTATATTAAGAATTATTAGCGAAGATGCCGCAAAGGAAAATACAGGTGAAATCCATGTTTATGTTCCAGCTGATGTTTCAAGCTATTTATTAAATGAGAAACGAAGAGACATTATTGCTATAGAAAATAGCTATCAAGTTAATATTCTTATCATTGCTGATCCTTATAAATCCAGGCCTTATTATAAAGTTGCAAGAGTAAAAGCTGTTGCTGGAAAAAAACCATTTTCATACGATATGACGCCTAATAGTCCGGAACCATCAATGGACTGGCGTGATGCTAACTCTAATAAGAAATCTTTGAAGCCATTGGTTAAAGTATCTGTGCCACCAAGGATGCCAAAGAGAAAAAATAAAACAGGATTTTTTCAATTTATAAAATCTATTCTTACTCTTTCAATCTTCAAATCTAAAAAGAAGAAAAATACTAGAAAGAAAAGAAATAGAAACTATAAAAAAAGTCAACCAAGAGTTAACAAAAATACTAGAAGTGATAAAAATCAATATAATCGTAACAGAGGGCAGAATAATAAAACTAAACCTTCTAATTCGAAAAAGGTTCCAAATAAAAAGACTGATAAACCAGTTGTTATACCGCCAAAAAAAATCGCTCAAGCAAATAAGAAAGATGCTGAATTAAATAAAACTTCAAAACCATTGGAAGATAAAGATGGTAATAAGTCTGTTGTTAAATCGAAGCCTGTGATAGCTCCTCCTGCGCCTACGCCAGGTCCAACTCCTGCGCCTACGCCGGCTCCAACACCTGGACCAAAGCCTACTAGAGCTTTAAACGACCCTCGATATAAGAGCGAATAAGTTGGCCAGAAATTGATGCATCAGGTGGAATAATAGGTAAGTCATTAATATTAAACCACCTCGCGTCTTCAAGCTCCGCATCATTCAAAAGGATATCTCCAGTTTTATATTTACAGAAATAACCTAACATCAATTGAGCTGGAAATGGCCATGATTGAGAAGAGAAATATTTAATATCCGAAACATGAAGATTTACTTCTTCCTTAACCTCTCTTATTAAAGCTTCTTCAGCACTTTCACCAGCCTCAATAAAACCAGCAAGGGTGCTAAACATGTTGGGTGGGAAGAATTTGCTTCTTCCAAGTAAGATTTTATCTTCATCATGTATCAAAGTAATAATACAAGGAGATATCGATGGATATTTTGGAGTACTATTACATCTACATTCAAAAGCACCTTCTTTTATGTTAAATGAATGACTATTGCCGCAAATACTACAATAATAATTATTAGCTGCCCATGTATTAAGGATTGATGCACGTGATGTTAATAAAAAACTAGATTTATCTAAAAATCCTAAAATCTGCCTTAAATCTACAAAATCTGTAGAATCAGGGTCCATAAAGATGCCTAATATATTTTTATCTGAATCCACATTTAAAACATAGATATAGTAATTATCAATTATAGCTATTGCTAAATACGGATCAGATTGCTCAATTGGATTTAAATCTTTTATTTCAAAACTATAAGTATTTTCTTTCTGATCGTATAAAATCTTGTTATCGGAAAATATAATTAGTTTAGAATCTTCTTTTATTGTTTCGTGGAGTTCTCTTATTAATTTCATATGGATTAAAATTTAAATATGATCAATAACTTATACAAAATGTTTCTAGGTAACTCACCTGATTGGTACAAAAATACCATCATAGCGTTTTTAGTAATTAATCCTATGACTTTATTAATTTTAAATTCAATGGGCTTAAACGGAACATTCATTGTTGGATGGATGGTTTTATTAGAGTTTATCTTCACACTCGCACTTGCGCTCAAATGCTATCCTCTTCAGCCAGGAGGATTGATTACAATTCAAGCATTTTTTCTTGGATTAACTGACTCCTACTCACTGCTTCATGAAATTGAAAATAATCTAGAAGTTATTCTTTTATTAGTATTTATGGTCGCTGGTATTTATTTTATGAAAAATTTAATGTTAACAATTTTTACAAAATTACTTCTTACAATACATTCAAAAACAAAGCTATCCTTAATGTTTTGTTTTGTTGCAGCTTTTCTATCTGCCTTCCTGGATGCTTTGACTGTTACTGCGGTCTTAATAGCTGTTGCAGTAGGGTTTTATCGAATCTTTCATTTAGCAAATTCAGGCCTAGAATTTTCTACATCGAATCATGATTATCATGATGATTCATCTTTAAGCGAAGCTGGTATCGAGGATATCGAAAATTTTAAAGCCTTTCTTCGAGATCTAATTATGCATGGTGTTGTTGGCACAGCGCTTGGTGGCGTCTGTACAATTGTTGGAGAGCCGCAAAATCTTCTTATCGCTAATGTTGCAGGCTGGGAATTTATTGAATTTATGGTGATAATGGCTCCAATAACTCTTCCAGTTTTTATTGCAGGAATGATCACTTGTTTTGCGATCGAAAAACTCCATATCTTTGGTTTTGGTAATCACCTACCCCTAAGAATTAAAAATATTTTTCATGAATATAATGCTTATGAGATCTCACAGAGAACTAATCAAATTAAATTAGAGCTATATATAGAAATGCTAGTTGGTATTTTTTTAATAATAGCATTAGCTCTTCACTTAGCTGCAGTAGGAATCATTGGTTTAGGTGTAATTATTCTATTAACTTCATTTAAAGGTATTACGCATGAACATAATCTTGGTGAGGCATTTAAAGAGGCTCTCCCATTTACTGCGCTATTAGTTGTTTTTTTTGGTGTGGTAAGTGTAATTGCTGATCAAGAGTTATTTACACCAATTATTTCATATGTATTAGCACAAGAAGCTAGCAACCAAGCTCCAATATTCTTTATAGCCAATGGTCTTTTATCAGCTATAAGTGACAATGTATTCGTTGCAACAATTTATATAAATGAAATCAAAGATGCATTGGATTTGAATATTATTTCTAGAGATCAATTTGATAAACTTGCTATAGCCATTAATACTGGAACAAATATTCCAAGCATAGCTACACCAAATGGTCAGGCGGCTTTTTTATTTCTATTAACATCATCTTTGGCGCCGTTAATAAATCTGTCCTACATGAGAATGGTTGTAATGGCACTCCCTTATACTATTGTCTTAAGTGTTGTTGGATTTATATCAGTAGTTAATTTTCTATAATTAGATGCCTTTAAGTCATAAATTCTGCATTGCTCCAATGATGCAATGTACAGATATCCATGATCGATTTTTATTCCGGCTTATAACAAAAAGAGCTTTTTTATATACAGAAATGGTCACTACTGGAGCAATTATCCATGGTAAGTGCTTTGAGCAATTAAGTTTTAATAAAGAGATTGAGCAGCCAATTGCAGTTCAACTTGGAGGCTCTGATCCTGCTGACCTTGCTGAGTGTTCAAAAATCTGCTCTTCTCTTGGGTATGATGAAATTAATTTAAATATCGGTTGTCCCTCTGAAAGAGTTCAGAAAGGATCTTTTGGAGCGTGCCTAATGGAAGATCCAGAGCTAGTGAAAGATTGCATAGAAGCCATGCAAGAAGTTACCTCCACACCGATAACTATTAAATGCAGGATAGGTGTAAATGAAAGAGATGACATAAATTTTTTGAACGAATTTGTAGCTAAAATTTTAAATCCCAAGCTAAAAACTATTATTGTCCATGCTAGAGTGGCAATTCTGAGCGGCCTTAGCCCAAGACAGAACAGACAAATCCCGCCATTAAAATATGAAAACGTATACCAACTTAAAAAAGAATTTCCTAAATTAGAGGTAGTAATTAATGGTGGAATTAAGGGCGTCGATGAATCAATTCATCATTTAGAAAAAGTTGATGGCGTGATGTTAGGGCGAAGTCCATATGACAATCCAATGATTGTAAGCAATGTTGATTCAAAAATTTTTAATGAAACTGATCTTGGCAATGACAGAAAATCTATTTTAAAAAAGTATTTACAATACTGTTTAGTTCAAAATGATTCAGGCTATCCACTTTCTAGAACTCTAAAGCATGTCTTTGGCTTAAATCGAGGATTAAAAAATGCTAAAAAGTATAGGTCATTGATTCTTGAAACCATGCAAAAGAATAATTTAGAAATAACGCAAGATGATTTAATATCTATGGTTTAAATTCTAATCAAGCAAGAAATCATCCATGTCATCAACAAAATCATCGGGCTGATCTTCACCATTAGTTAATTCAAATTCTTGATATTGCATATATGAATCTCTAATAAATGAGTATCTATCACCAATAATTAGCGTTTCAACTTCTAAATATCTTGCACGTGTTTCAAGAGCATCAAGGGCTGTTATTCCAATCCTAACATCTGTTTCTTCAATAGCGAATGTACCGCTGAGAAGTGAACTAACACTTCTCCCAGCTAATCCTCGTGGTGTAGAGGGTCCATATATTGGAATCATTAAAAATGGTCCAGAGCTAAAACCCCATGATCCTAATGTTTGACCAAAATCTTCGTCGTGTTTTTCAAGACCAAATTTTGATCCAACATCTATAAAACCCCCCAAACCTAAAGTTGTGTTTATAAGAAAACGAGAAAAATCATTTATGGCCAGAATAGGCCTGCCTTGCAAGAGTTGATTGGCAGTATTATCAAGCTCATTTAAATTCCTAAAAAAATTGCTAATTCCAATTTCTATGAAATCAGGAGTAAAAGATGTATAAATTTCAGCAGTTGGTTTAGCAAAATTATCATCAAGAAATTCATTAAAAGCCCAAATTTTTCTGTTGTATTCTTCAAGGGGATCATCCTCAGCATGAGAGATGATGCTTAAAAAAAGTAATAAAAAAATTGAGGTAAATTTTTTAAAGTTCATTATATTATCTTAAGAATTTCATTATAAATTGACTTAAAAAAAATTGATGATTTGTTTGGATTAAAATCTGTTAATTGTTTTGTTCTAGGAATAGAGCCTAAAACTTTTAAACCAATTTCATTTTCTATATTAATTGGAGTGAACTCAGGTATTTTCTCATCAGAGTTTGGTGAAATTGAATATGACATATTATCAACTATACCAATCATGGGTATTTTCAACCTCTCAAACATTGCTTTTGATTTAATTGTATCTTGAACAGCCAATTTACTTTGAGAAGTTACTAGCAATACATAATTAGGTTTAATCTCAGATGCAACTGTTAAATATGCATCGCCTGTTCCTGGTGGCATATCTATAAATAAATAATCTAGATCGCCCCATTGAGTTAAGTCTTTAAGCTGCTTAATTGCTCCGCTCAACATTGGACCTCTCCACATTGCAGCCTTTTCGTTATCAAGGACAAAACCCATACTATTCAATGAAATATTGTTAACTTTAATGGGTACAAATGATTTTTTGCCATCTTCAATCTGAACTTCTGGTTTAGAATCTAATAGATCAAAAAGAATATGTTGATTAGGCCCATATATATCGGCATCAAGAATGCCTACCTTGAAGTCTTTTGAAAATTGGGATGCTAAATGTGCGCAAATAGTTGATTTCCCAACCCCACCTTTTGCTGAAGCTATAGCAATTATTTGTTTGATGCCCATTGATATAATATTTTGACTTATAATACTCGATTAGCACTTAAATTGGGTCTCTGAAATTAATAAATCAAGAAAAATAATCGTAACAAATGCCCTTCCATATGCAAATGGAGACATCCATGTTGGACATATATTAGAGCATATCCAGACAAATATTTGGTCTCGTTTTATGAGTTTGACTCAAAATGAAGTTTTGACTTTTTGTGCAGATGATGCCCATGGAGCGCCAATAATGATGAAGGCAGATGAAATGGGTATCAAACCCACTGAATTTATCGATGAGGTAAAAAATAGTCATATAGAATCATTAGCCAAGTTTGGAATTCAATACACGAATTACCATTCAACACATTCTAAAGAAAATGAATCCTTGGTTTCAGAAATCTATCTAGATGCAAAATCTTCTGGATATATATATAAAAAAGAAATTGAGCAATTTTTTGATGAAGAAAAACAAATGTTCTTAGCTGACAGATATGTTCTTGGCGAATGTCCTAAGTGTTCAGCAAAAAATCAATATGGAGATGGATGTGAGGAATGTGGAGGAACTTATTCTGCTACAGAACTTATCAACCCTAAATCATCTTTGTCAAAAACTACGCCAATAACCAAAACTTCTGAACACATATTCTTTGATCTAGAAAAAGCAAAAAATGAACTTATTAATTTTCTAGATAAATCATCAATTCAAAAACCAATACTTGGAAAGTTATCAGAGTGGCTTGATGGTGATTTAAAAAGTTGGGATATATCAAGAGATGCGCCATATTTTGGATTTAAGATACCTGATGAAAAAGATAAATATTTTTATGTGTGGGTTGATGCCCCTATTGGGTACATGGCATCAGCAACCAATTGGACTGATAAAAACTCTCAATCGCTAGAGAATTTATGGGGCAAAGATTCAGAATACGAGATTCATCATTTCATTGGTAAGGATATTACATATTTTCATGGGCTGTTTTGGCCTGCATTATTGATGGAATCAAAATATAAGCTTCCTGATGCTATTCATGTGCATGGTTTTGTGACTGTAAATGGAGAAAAAATGTCTAAGTCAAAGGGCACATTTATTACAGCTGACCAATTTGCTGATGTGTGTGATCCTGAGTTATTAAGATACTATTTTGCTAGTAAATTAAATTCTAAGATTGAAGACTTGGATCTAAATCTTGAAGACTTGGCTCAAAAAATTAATTCAGACTTGGTTGGAAAATTTTCAAATATTTTTAGCCGTTCAGCACCATTCATTTCAAAAAATAATAACTGCCTAAGCAAAACAATTCATCAAGAGCATTTGTTAAATTGTAATCAGAGTGTAGAGACAATATTGCAAAACTATGAAGATAGAGAATTTTCTAAAGCTATTAAATTAATAATGGAGATTGCTGACGATACTAATAAATATATTAATGAGAATGCTCCTTGGAAGCTAGATCAAGCTGAAGCAGTGATCGTAGCAACAACAGCCCTCAATGTTTTTAAAAACTTATGTATATTGCTGTCGCCTGTAACACCCAAGCTCTCTAAACAGATGTTATTAATGCTGAATATTGATAATCTCAACATAGAAAATCTAGAAACAGAAATAATTGATTTTGAGATAAGTGAATTTAAACCCATCCTCTCAAGAGTTAAACCATTAAATATTCAAGATTTTTATAAAAAGGAAGAAAAAATGAACGAAGAAGATAATTATATTATTCAAATAGATGACTTCATGAAAGTTGATCTGAGAGTTGCTAAAGTAAAGGAAGCTTCTCATGTGGAAGGCGCAGATAAACTGCTTTCTATTAAATTAGACTTAGGCGAGCTAGGAACAAAAAATGTATTTGCTGGAATTAAATCAGCATATGAACCTGCTCAATTAGAAGGGAAATTAGTTGTAATGGTCTATAACCTAGCTCCTAGAAAAATGAAATTTGGAGTATCTGAAGGTATGATTTTGGCTGCAAGCGATTCAGATGGCGGTATCTTTGTTTTATCCCCTGATTCAGGAGCACAACCTGGACAAAAAATTAAATGAAAATTGAAACAGACATTTTGGTAATTGGTGCTGGTCCAGTTGGGCTATTTACTGTATTTGAAGCTGGCTTGCTAGGTCTTAAGTGCACATTAATTGATAATTTAGATAAAGTTGGGGGTCAATGCTCCGAACTCTATCCTGAAAAACCAATTTACGATATTCCCGGGGTACCAATCCAAACAGCCCAAGAACATGTTGATGCCTTGATGAAGCAGATTAAGCCATTCGACTATGACCTTCATCTTTCTCAAAGAGTAGAATCAATCCAAGTTCATTCAGTCACAGATGATATAACAACGTGGATGATCAAAACAAATGAAGGTATAGAATGCTTAACTAAGAATATCTTTATTGCAGCCGGCGCTGGTTCATTTGAACCAAGAAGACCGCCCAACATAGAAGATCCAGATAAATTTTTGGATCATGGGGTAAGTTATGCCGTTAAATCTAAAGATCTATACAAAGATAAAAACCTTTTTATTTTTGGAGGTGGTGACTCCGCTTTAGATTGGACAGTTGAGTTAGCAAAAATAGCTAAATCAATAAATTTAATTCATCGAAGAGATGAATTCAGAGGTGCTCAACATACTGAAGCTCAAATGCGGGATTTAGTTAAAAATGGAGATATTAATCTACTTACGCCCTTTCAAATTGAAGAAATTCTAGGCGATAAAAAAGTAACAGGAGTAAAGTTAAAAAACTTTGATACAAAAGAATCCATTAGTCATGATGCAGATGAATTATTATTTCTATTTGGTCTTAACAAAAAGTTAGGCCCAATTCTTGAATGGGAACTAGAGCTAGCATCTAAAAAGATCGCTGTTAATACAGAAGATTTTCAAACTAATCGAGATGGTATTTTTGCTGTCGGAGATATCAATGACTACCCTGGCAAATTAGATTTAATACTATGTGGTTTTCATGAAACAACTCTAGCGGTTCAAAAAGCTTTTCAAAGAAATTTTCCAGGAGAAAGAGTTCCCTTTGGGTACACAACCTCAAATACAAAATTACAAAGAAAATTAGGTGTCGCGGAATAATTTAAACAAGTAATTCTTTTAATACGTCTTGAAGGCTTATAGAGTGTTTTTGAGATTTAATTAAAGCTTTTCTAACTCTAGAAGCTATGTTTCTTAAATCTAATTCTGTCTCATCTTCATTTCTGTGCATTATGTCTTTGGTTAAACCAATAGCTCCACCTGAATTAATTAAAATATCAGGTATGTAAATGATGCCATTTTCATATAAATCATTTGCAACAGATAGATCCTGCAGTTGATTATTTGCACCGCCAGCAATTATTTTACAATTTAAATTTTTTATAGATGATTTAGAAAATATTGCTCCTACAGCGCATGGTGAAAACACATCACATTGAAAGGTAAAGGCGTCATCTACACAGATAATATTAGGATCATTGATGTGATCTAATTTTTCTTTATCAATATCAGAAATAAAAACCTTTGCACCTGCATTAGATAAATGGTCTGCTAATTTTTTACCCACGCTGCCAGCCCCTTGAATAGAAATTGTTTTATTTAGTAAAGATTCTGAATAATAGAAATCGATTGACTCTTCGATAGCGTAAAAAATACCTTTAGCTGTATATGGTCCGGGATCAATATTATCAAAAACATGATCAGTATGATTTTTAATAAATCTAATATCTTCTAATGAAATACCTATATCTTCAGCAGATATATATTTCCCTTCTAATAAATTTAAGAAATCAGCAAATGACTGTAATAGATTCTTTGATTTATTTCCTTCCTTAAAAATTATGGCTTTCCCTCCTCCAAATGGTATTTGAGCGACATTATTCTTATGGGTCATTCCACGAGACAAACGTAATACATCATTTAAACCATCTTCGAATGAATCATATTTCTTATATCTACAACCACCAATTGCTGGTCCTTTTGAAGAATCATGGATAGCTACTAAGGATTTCAGACCAATGTTACTATCTTCATAATAATAAACTTTCTCATGCTCAAACTCATGATAAGAGGAAATTTTTATGCCATTAAAGTTTGAGTCAGTTATATCTTTAAAAATCATATTTGTATGTGATTATCGTTTATATTATACGTGCATGATAAGTGGCTTAAATGTTAAAAGATAGATTTAGAAAATTCCTTCCAGTTATTGTAGACCTTGAAACTGGAGGTTTTGACTCAAAAAAAAATGCAATATTAGAAATAGCTATTCAATTAATTGATCAAGAAAGCTCAAAGTTAATTTTGGGAGATTCCTATAGGTATCATATAAAACCATTTGAAGGGCTTGAAGTAGAAAAAGAAGCCTTAGAATTTCTTAGGTTAGATTTGAATCATCCATTAAGAACTGCCGTTGAGGAAGAATATGCCCTAAAAGAATTTTTTAAAATTATAAATACACAAAAATCAAAATATGATTGCTCTAGAGCAATTCTAGTTGGTCATAATGCATTTTTTGATCACAGCTTTCTATTAGAAGCATGTGATAGAAATAATATTAAAAAATCTCCCTTCCACCCTTTTTCGCTAATTGATACAGTTAGCTTAGGTGTTTTAGCAACAAAACAAACTGTTCTAGCAAGAATATGCAAAGAGTTAGACATAACTTATGACAATGATGAAGCTCATAGCGCAGCATATGATGCAAGGGTTACAGGAGAGGTTTTTTGTAAAATCATCAATGACTATGATTCTTTCAATGGTATTTAAATACTGAGTGAGTCTCCTGCTTCCCTGCAAACAGATGATAAGAGTTCAGTCTGTAAATAAGATTCTTTAACGCTAAGTATGTAGCTAATTAGTCCTTTTGTTCTACTTGGCGCAATACCTGTTGAAATAAAATACTTTGCTTTTAAAGTGGACTGTGCTGATTTTGCTTGCTCTAAATCCATTGAAACTTGAACAAGACCAAAAACCTTTACCCTATCCACAGTCATAATACAGGCTTCAACCTCTTCAATTTTAGTATTCATATTAAACATATGTGATTCGTGAAAAAGCTTTGATTTTCCATCTTCTAAAGAATAGGCAAATGTAGTCGTATGGTATGGTCTTCCAGCTTGATAAATTGTTAATCTAAGTGATCCTAGTTCATACGACTTATTTATTTGAACAACAGTTATATTCTCAAATCCATTCTTAATTAAAACTTTTGAAGCTTCGTGCGTTGTAAAAATCTCTATATCTTTCCTAAATAGATTTAAAGAGTCCAAATCTAAATGATCAGAGAAATGAGCAGTAATAATTATATGGGTAACTTGATTAACTAAGTTATTTTTTATTAAATAAGACTCACCTGATGCGCTTCTGTGCAACAACCAATTTAAACCTGGAAAAACCTGTTTTTTCGTTAGCCAAGGGTCAACAACAACCAAATCCCCTTCATTGGAATAAACCCATGACTGGTAATCATCTCCTCTAATAATTTGCATATATCTATAATTTCATAAATGAGAATAAATACCATAGTGATAATGATTATCATTAAAAAAATACCTTAAATCAGTTCTTTACAAGAAATAAAAAGAGTAATAAAGTGATATCAAATTATATAAATAGGAATAAATATGGAAATGAAAAAAATTAATTCAGATGAAGTATGCGATATATTGAACGAAATAATGGAATATGAATTAGCAGGTGTTGTTAGGTACACGCACTCCTCCTTAATGGTTTCTGGGCCATATAGATTACCGATAGTTACGTTTTTAAAAGATCAGGCGGCTGAATCCATGCTTCATGCACAACAAGCTGGTGAATTACTGGTCGGACTTGATGGTCACCCAAGCCTTAAAGTTGCAAAAATTAAAGAAACTCATAGGCATTCAATCAAAGATATCTTAGAAGAAGGTCTAGAGCATGAATTGCATGCGTTAGGTCTATACAAAAAATTACTATCAAGTGTTGCAGATGCTTCAGTCTATTTAGAAGAATACGCTAGAAGCATGATTGGAGAGGAAGAACAACATACTCTTGAGCTGAAAGCTATGTTAAAAGACTTTGGTTAACAATTAAGAGGTAGCTTCTTTGATGATTGTCTGAAGCTCTCCAGCCTCATGCATCTCAGTTATAATATCGCAGCCACCTATTAGCTCGTTGCTGACAAAAACCTGAGGGAAAGTTGGCCAATCTGAAATGCTTGGAAGAGTCTTTCTTATATCTTGATTCTCTAAGATATCAACATAAGAAAATTCAGCACCGCAATCAATCAATGCTTGGACTGTTTTTGCAGAAAATCCACACTTGGGTTCGTAAGGAGAGCCTTTCATATATATTAAAATCTTATTCTCTTTAATTTGATCTTTTATTTTATCTTCAATCGACATTAATTCTTCCTTACAGATTCGATATATTTTATTATGGTGTCCTTAAAACCAAATTTCAACGCATCTGTGATAATTGCATGACCAATTGATACCTCATCCACTCTTCCGCATTTAATTAAATGGGGTAGATTATCTAGATTTAAATCATGGCCAGCATTAATTCCAATCATAGATTTATTTGCAGCAGCTATACATTCAGCAATTTCACTTTTACATAAATCAAAATTTGTAAAATCTTCATCTGCTAAAAAATTTGCAAATGGGCCTGTGTAAATTTCAACTCGATCAAAGCCAATGCCTGCTGCATATTCAACTGAATTAGTATCAGCATCAATAAATAAACTTGTTCTTACATTAGAATCTTTGAGTGAATCAATAAAATCTTTTAATTGATCATCTAAAAAGCCTGGTTGCCACCCATGATCTGAGGTAATTTGCTGAAGGTCATCTGGTACTAAGGTAACCTGATCAGGTTTTGTATTAGTACATAATTCTTGAAAACCAATAAATTTTCCTTGAGGAAGGGAGAATGGATTGCCCTCTAAATTAAATTCAATACCATGATCTTTGCAGATTTTAGAGATATCAATTGCATCTTCTGAAGTGGCATGACGATGATCTGGTCTTGGATGTAGAGTGAGACCATCAACACCAAGATCAATACACTTTTTAGCATAATTAATTAGTGAGGGAGAATCATTACCCCGAGAATTTCTAATTAAAGCAATTTTATTAAGATTGACGCTAAGTTTCATACAAAAACAGAGAATTAACCCCTATCTTTAAAATCATCAACATTGATATCAATTAAGCTAACATCATCAGGCTGTGAAATAGACGATTCATTCCAAAAAGCTCGACCACTCGTAATTTTTCCACTTTCGTTAATAATAAAGTGATCTACAATTGAAATATCCATTCCAGAATTATCATTAATATTTCTAACCTCCATAACAGCTTTTAGGATACCTTCATTAGAACAAATCACTGTTTCAACATTTGTAGGGTTTATCTCCATTCCATCACTATGTCCAAAATCCCAAAAAGCACATATCGCTTCAATTCCATTACAAGGCTCTGCACCTACAGGATCTTCAAATACAGCCTTATCATCCCAAAGGCTTCTGAATAAAGCTTTATCATTATTTTTGTATGCTAAGACATAATTATCTAGCGCTGATTGAACCATTTCTTTCATAGTTATTCCTATTTTTTAATTCCCTTGTCTTTTAAAAGAATTTTAGTAAATTTGTCATCGGGATTAATGGGCGATACTTGTTCCCATATACGATCGTATTCAGAATGCTTAATTAACCATTGATCATTAGTTTTAATGTACCTATCTTCATATAATGCCGTGCCTTGAGTAACGGTAGCTAAATCAAAATTGTAGAAAATATCTTGAAGATACCATTTCCCAGTAGCCTCAGTCTCTGAAAGAATTTCAATTTCTGGATGATGGGCAGTATGCATGGCAGCAGTCTGATTATGAAATGCATGAATTAAGCTTTCTTTGATAGTCTCTTTGCCCTCAGATTCCCATCTATAGGTACCACCTCGATAATCAATTGTTATATCTTGTGAAAATACATTATCGAGTAAATCAAAATCAGCCATATCTATCGCCCTAAAATATCTATGCTTGAGATTTTTAATCTCTTCTATATCAATTAATTTTTGCAGTTTATCCATGCTAGTTATCTTAGATATGCTTGACCCCCATCAAGCATGATAGTTGATCCGGTAATGTAATTCATGCCATCAGATAGAATATGACAAACGGCCTCCCCAATATCATCTTTGCATTCACCCACCCTGCCTAATGGGATGGTTTTAAGAAATTCGTTAGCTTCATCTGGATGCTCATTCATCCACCAGTCCATTCCGGTTGACTTGGCGAGAGGCATTATACAATTTACTAAAATATTGTCCGGCCCCCACTCGACTGCAGCTGCCCTCGATAAAGAGCGAATTGACTCTTTTACAGCTGCATAAGCACCGTAAGATTTTGAATCAGGTCTTAAAGCAGAGGAGCTTGCTAGATTAATCACTTTTCCACCTCCTTTTAGATAAGGGTGACAAGCCTTCATGAAGCGAAATGTTGCCAGAGGCCCAGAATCCCATCCATTTATAAATGATTCGTCTGTTACATCTAAAATATTTCCTAATGGAACTTCTTGAGCATTGTTTACCAAAATATTTAAAGAATTAAACTTTGATAGTGTGGCTTTAATAGATTTGTTAATTGATTCATTACATTTAACATCGCATTCAATAGCTATGGCTGACCCACCGTCATGATTTATTTGATCAGCAACCGATTCAACTTTTGAAAGAGTTCTACCAACCAAGCTCACGTTTCCTCCATATGAAGCAATCGCTCGAGCAATACCCTCTCCAACACCTTGTCCGGAGCCTGTAATTAATGCTGTTTTATTAGAGAAATCCATAGTTAAAAATTTGAACCAGTAATGTGTTTTGCAGCCAAGTAACCAAAAGTCATGGCTGGACCAAGAGTTGAGCCAGGGCCAGGATATGTAGGTAACAACGCTGTTGAGCAATTTCCACACGCATAAAGTCCTGGTATCGCTTTACCTTCTTTGTTTATGACTCTTGCATTTGAATCTATTACTAGACCGCCCGCAGTACCCATTTCACCAGGATATAGAACCATACAATAAAAGGGTCCAGTTTCTATAGGAGCAAGACATGGATTTGGTGTAACTGATGGATCGCCGTAATACCTATCATAAACACTATCACCACGTTGAAGATCAAGGTCTTTGCCTGATGCAGCATATTCATTAACTTTTGCCTGTGTTGCTAAAAGACCTTCAACATCAATGCCAGCAACTTCAGCTAGTTCCTCTAATGTCTCACCCTTTGATAAAAAAGATGGTGTCCACCAATCCTTAGGAACAGATGAATCAGGCTGCATAGATGCTTGAAGAAGAGGTCCGCATGGTCGATTTTTTCTAAATGTGCTATCAAAAATCATATAACATGGAGCACAGGGATTTCCCTCCGCATACTTATCAAACATATCATTTACAAAGCTGACATAATTTTGGGATTCATTTGAAAATCTTTCACCATTTTTATTGACGGTAAAATTTCCAGGCATTGATTTATCTACCATTGATAGCCAACCTTTATCTTGTCCTGGTACTTTCATAACAGTAGACCACCAACCTGTATCCATTTGATGAGTATCAGCTCCTAATTTTAAAGCAGCTTTTAATGCATCGCCTGTATTATAAATATTGGCAGCACTCCACTCTATATTAGTAGGCTGAGGTAAATATTTTTCTCTCAAACTTTGATCTTTTTCAAATCCACCAGAAGCAAGAATGACACCTTTATTTGCTTTAATGTTTATCTCAATATTATTTTTAGTAGCTTTAATACCAATTACTGAGCCATTTTCATCGATGAGATCAGTCATAGTAGTTTCAGTCCATAAAACTACATTTCTATCTTTGAGGGATAAAATTAATCGAGCCACACCTGCATTGCCCATAGTCAACCTTCTATCTTTCCAACCCCATTTAACCCTCATGGATATATCTAAAATATATTTAGTGAATAGTTTTGCAAAGAGAGATTTCCACCCTGGAAGTGCGCCTAACAATAACTGGCCTTCTACTTGAGTAAAATTCATATTGATTGGTCCCATAGTAAATGCGGTTTGCGGATGCTGTTCCCTGAGTTTCTGAAGATCGTCTCCAAGTTCAGTTCCTTTGATTGGCTCAGGTTCCATGGACCTATTCCCTGCTTTTCCACCAGGATTATCTGGAAAGTAGTCTGGATAATGAGCTAAATTTCTATACTTAACTTGTGAATTTTCATGAAGATAATCAATCATTTTAGGGCCTTCAGAAAGATAAGTTTCCACTAGCTCATCTTTAATTTTTCCTTCAGGTGAAACGCTATTTATATAGTCTCTCGCATCTTGATTAGAGTCATCAACATTTTCAGCTTTTGCATACCTGTTATTAGGAATCCATACACCTCCACCAGAGGTAGCAGAGGTTCCACCAAATTGAGTGCTTTTTTCAATAACCAAAGTTTTTGCACCACCATCGTGACTACATAAAGCAGATGTTAAGGCTCCGTTTCCAGAACCAATTACGACTACATCAAATTCATAATCCCATTTCATAATATTTATAAATTTTTCTTTAAATTTTAACTAATTCACTATAACCCATAGGGAATTTTTTTAAAAAATTGTTATCTATCTTTATCATTATTTACAAAATTTTAGCAGTTAATACCCCCATATTATTTTCATTAATGTCTATAATCTAATTTTGTAAAAAATGAATGAATAAATGAAAACTGATATTTGTAAAAAACTTGGTATTGAATATCCTATTTTTGCTTTTACTCATTGCAGAGATGTTGTTGTTGCGGTTAGTAAAGCTGGTGGAATTGGCGTGCTTGGTGCTGTTGGGTTTTCACCAGAGCAGTTGAAAGAAGAGCTAGATTGGATCGATGAACATATTGGAGATTATCCGTATGGCGTAGATACGGTGATTCCACAAAAATATGAAGGTATGGATGAGACAGACCCTGAGAAATTATTACAATCATTACAAAAAATGATACCTGAAGGTCATAGAGAATTTGTTGAGGGTCTCTTGTCTGATAATGGTGTCCCAGAAGCACCGGAAACTAATGGTCCAAAAGGAGGGCTCTTGGGATGGACAGAGGCAACAGCTGAACCTCAAATAAAGGAAGCTTTAAAACACCCAAATGTAAAATTAATTGCTAACGCATTAGGTACTCCTCCTGCCGATATGATTAAAAAAATTCAAGATAAAGGTGTTTTAATTGGTGCTTTATGCGGAAAAATTAAGCAGGCTTTAGCTCATAAAGAAGCAGGACTTGATTTTATCATTGCACAAGGTGGTGAAGGTGGCGGTCATACTGGTGAAATAGGAAGTATTGTTTTGTGGCCTCAAATTGTTGATGCTGTAGATGGCTTGCCGGTCCTTGCTGCTGGCGGAATCGGAAATGGCCGACAAATGGCTGCAGCTATGTCCACAGGAGCTCAAGGAGTTTGGTGTGGTTCATTGTGGCTTGCCGTTGAAGAAGCTGCAGCTCAGCCTGCTGAAAAAGACTCTTATTTAAATGCAACAAGCGAAGATACGATCAGAAGCAAGGCTTGGACGGGAAAACCTGCTCGAATGTTAAAAAATAAATGGACAGAAGCATGGGAAAATCCTGAAAACCCAGATCCATTACCAATGCCACTTCAAGGCATGATTACTTTTGATGCAATGAGACGAACTTCTATATATGCTGGTTCTGGAAATACACAAGATGTATCGTTTAATGCTGCTGGACAAGTTATCGGTCAAGTAAAACAAATTGAATCAGTAAAAGATGTAATTTATAGAATTATTAATGAATATCTTGATTCAGTTGAGCGATTAAATTCATTGCTTCCAGAAGAATAAAGGGTTAAATGCTAGAGACTCTTTTTTCTGAGCTAGAGGATCTACTCTGGGGACTCTCTATAATTTCTTTTACAATAATTGGATTGTTAATATTACCTAAAGGTATTTCGAATAAACTTGGGCAATATCCATTATTGTTAGGAGTATTATTTTTTACTATATTATCTATTGTAATCTCAGTTTATAACTAAACCTAAATTTCAGAGCAGTTAGCTTCAAGACGACCATCATCAATAAATTTGTCGGTATCAAAGTAATATGTGAATACCCAAGGCGAGCCTTCGATTTGTCCAGTTAATGAGGATTTAAATTTTGCAACACCTACAATATTATTAGTATTTATAATAAGCACTTTTGCAGAGTAAAGATTAACTTCGCCATTAAATTCAAGCCTAATCTCTCCCATGCCCTCTTTTTTTGCTAGAAGAGCAATTTCGTAAATAGATTTACCAGATTGTGAGATGCATTTTTTTTTATAAATTTCTTGACTGAATAAATCAACTGAAATATTAAGAAGTAAAAATGACAGCAGATAAATTTTCATAATAAAATACTTTTTTTAATAGAAATTAAAAAATTTTAATTGCTTTTATTATAATCCTCGGAGAAATCCTCGACAAGATTGATAAATGCTTTAACGCCATTACCTAGCGCCGAATCATCAACATAAAAATAAGGTGAATGATTGGTCGGACTGTCATCGTTACCTGGAGCATTTACTCCAAGAAAAAAGAATAAACCTGGAACTTGTTGAGCATAAAAAGAAAAATCCTCAGCACCGGTCCTTGGAACTTTTGCTTCAAAATAATCTCCATTGGTGGCTTCTATTAATGAAGAGGAGTATTTTTTAGCAAGATTTTCATCATTAAAAGTTACTGGATAGCCTCCATAAACTTTAAATTCAGCCACAGCAGTAGCATGATGAGCAGCGGCTACATTTTCAGCAATAAGTTTAATTTCATCTCGTATTTGATCTGCATAAGAGTTTTTAAAAGTTCTTATAGTACCCTCTAACATTGCTGAGGCAGGTATGATGTTATTTCTTGTTCCAGCTTTCATAATTCCAACAGTGACTACTGCCTGACTATCTAAAAGATTTAATCTTCTGCTTACAATTGTTTGTAAAGTTGTAGCGATATCTGATGCTGCAATAATAGGATCAACTCCACTCCAAGGTCTTGAACCATGAGTTTGCTGACCTTGAACAATTATTCTAAAAGCTTCTGCCGAAGCCATAATAGGTCCAGGTTTAGTCCATATTTGACCATTTTTAAAATTTGATACGTGCATTCCAAAAATAGCATCTGGTTTTTCAGCCTCAAAAAGACCCTGTTTAAGCATTAATTCAGCGCCACCGTCTTCTCCTTCAGGAGCGCCTTCTTCAGCAGGTTGAAATATTAATAAAATATCGCCATTTAACTTTTCAGTATTTCTTGAAAGGAAGCTAGCGACCCCAAGCAACACTGCTATATGAGCATCATGACCGCATGCATGCATAACACCAACTTCATTACCCTGATATGTAGTTTTGACTTTTGAAGAAAAAGGTAGATTAAGTTTCTCAGTAACTGGCAATCCATCAATGTCAGCCCTAAGAGCAATTAGAGGGCCTGGATTTTGACCTCTAATAAATGCCGTTACTCCTGTGATACCAAATTCTGTATTAGGCTCAAGACCCATCTCAGTTAATGCTTCAACTATAGATTCTTGTGTTTTGTATTCCCTGTTTGAGAGCTCAGGATATTCATGAAAATGATGCCTCCAATCAGTAACTTTTGTCATCACTGCCTGAAGATCTCTGTCTAACTGGTTTTTTAAATCATCTGCTGAAATAGGAGCTATTACTATCATAAAAGCGATTAATATATATAACTTTCTCATTATCTAACCTTTTTAAAAATATTAATGAAAATTGCTGGGGTTGAATCCATGTATTCCTTAAAATCTGAACGTCTTTCCAATGATCGTTTATCCATCATTGAAACTGATGCAAAAGCTATTAAAGCATACATGATGACAGAGCCAATCAATAACCAAGCAAATGATAGATTTGATGCTAAAGCAAAAACAAATAGGCTGAACCAGAATAATATTTCTCCAAAGTAGTTTGGATGACGTGAGTAATACCATAAACCAGATTTCATAGTTTTAGGTTCAGTAAGATTTTTTCTAAAATTATACATTTGCTGATCTGAGATAATCTGAATTATCACTGCCGAAATAGCCAAAAAAGTAGCCAGCATATCTAAATTATTTAATTCATCACCGGGGTAAGCAAGAGCGTAAATCATTGGCAGCAGTGCCATATAAACACAAAGAGTTGGAATAAGGTGTATGGAACCAAAATCTACTGTGAAGTATTGAAATTTATTATATGTTTTTCCCTTCATCATGATGTATCGCCAATCTTCATGGGAAAAACCATCCCAAGATCTCATCCAGTTATAAGTTAATCTAATAGCCCAAAATAATAAACATGCATGCATCAAAAATGCTCTTTGAACATCTCCACCAGCAGAGATATCTGCCCAACACATTATAGTTAAAACAACTGGTATGACTGACCAAAAGGCATCATACCAACTTGAATTATTGAAAATAACACTTAACAGGTAAATAAAAATTGTGGCCTCAATATGACATATTAAAACTTTAAGTACCAAGGATGACTCTGGAAAGGAATTCCAAGTAAGTTGCATGGAATAAATACATGCTATGTAACCAATAAAAATAACTGAAAGGTGTTTAAGTTTTTTGCTCATAAGGTATTTATTATTTGTTTAGGTTGATTATATTCATTAATTATTGGGATCAATGAAATTGATTGTAAATTAATTAAGTTTTGAAGATCATTTTTTAAGGGGTCATAAAGAGTATTTCTTTGTTTTAAATTTAAGTCTAGCTCTTCTGCAATACATACAACATCATCCAAATTAAGCTCCTGGCCAAATGAAGCCCCAGCTGACCTTGTTATAGATTCATTCATCAAAACACCCCCAATGTCATTAATTCCAGAAGATAAAAGATATTTTAGACCTGGTAATCCCATTTTAACCCACGAGCCTTGAATGTTATTTATGCTTCCATTAAAAAGAATCCTCGCAACGGAGTGCACTAAAATTGTCTCCTTGAAAGTAGGCCCAGGCCTTGCTTGACCTCTTCTAAAAATAGGCGCTTCATCAGCAACAAAAGGTAGGGGAACGAATTCAGTTAACCCGTTCGTGCTCATCTGGAGGGTTAAAAGCTTCATTAAATGGTGGGCGATATGATGAGTGCTCTCGATATGACCAAACATCATGGTAGATGTAGTAGGCAACCCTACAGAATGAGCAGTTTTGATAATCTCAATCCACTTTTTGCTTGTGAGTTTATCAGGGCAAATAATTGATCTAATATCATCATGCAGAATCTCAGCGGCTGTTCCGGGAAGTGAATTAAGACCTGCGTTTTTAAGCTCTATAAGAAATTCTTTAGCAGAAATATTTAAAGTTTTTCTACCGTGATCAATTTCTAGAGGGGAAAAAGCATGAATATGCACTGATCGAGAAGCAGATCTAATTGCCCTTACAATTTCGAGATAAGTTTCACCAGAATATTTTGGATGAATACCGCCCTGCAAACAGACTTCTGTCGCACCTCTATCAATAGCTTCATTTGTTCTTCGAATGATCTCTTCATGAGAAATGTTATATGGCTTGCCTCTTAAATCATCATGCCCCCTACCTTTTGAGAATGCACAAAAATTACATTTAAAAGAGCATATGTTTGTATAGTTGATATTTCTATTCACAACAAAACTAATATCAGATCCATGTATTTGTGATTTAACATCATTGGCATATTCAGTAATATATTTAAAATCATTATCAGACACCTCTAATAGCTCTTGGATATTCTCAATAGATGGATTGTTCTCAACATCATGGATCGACTGGCGTATATTAGAATTAAAAATAGATTCTGGGTATGAAGGTATATTTTTACTAATTCCTGATCTCCAATGGTCAGACCTTATAAGTGACTGAGAATCTGTTATTTGAAGAAGCTTGGAGGATATTTCATGTGTTGAGAAGGTCTTCAGGTCGGAAAAATATCTAGGATACAATGTTGCCCTTGGTTTTAATGATTGATTTGAGAATGAGGCTATTTTATTTAATCTTTCTATTTCAGGCCAAGGTGCTTCTGGATTAACATAATCCTTGGTAACTGGAGATATTCCTCCAAAATCATTTATCCCAGACAAAGTTAATTGTTTAATATTCTCTGCGTTTAGATTGGGTGGAACTTGTAAGCTAATGTCGCCAGGCAGAATTAATCTAGCCATAGCTATTGTCCACATAAGCTCATCAAATGATGGCTCGATTGCATTTGCCATCAATGTATTAGGCTTTGCTCTAAAGTTTTGAACTATAACTTCTTGGATATGATTATAGGTATTATGTAATTCAGCTATTTTGTGTAATGACTCTAAACGTTCTAACCTCGTTTCACCTATTCCAATTAATATTCCAGTGGTAAATGGAACTTTTTGTCTTCCAGCCTCTTCTAAGGTCTGCATTCTAAATATAGGATCCTTATCAGGAGATCCATAGTGCGGCTGGCCTTTTTCAGTAAGCCGTGATGAGAGAGATTCAACCATTAGACCCATTGAGCCGCTTAAAGGCTTGAGTTTTTTGATTTCATCAGAAGTTAAGCAACCTGGATTTAAATGAGGGATTAAAGAGGTCTCATTCAATACAGCTTCTGCGCAAGCAGCCAGGTAATCATTTGTTGTTTTGAAGCCATTCATTGAAAGCCAATCTCTAGCAGCTTTGTATCTTAATTCGGGTTTATCACCAAGTGTAAATAAAGCTTCATAACAACCATTAACCTCACCCTCTTTTGCAATTGAAACAACTTGATCAATTGATAAGTATGGAGATTCAACTTTTTTAGGGGTTTGAGCAAAAGTACAGTAATGACAAACATCGCGACATAAAAATGTTAAAGGGATGAAAACCTTTGGCGAGTAGGTTAATAAATTTTTAAAATGCGCTTTTTTCTTCTCATGGGATGCTTTAATTAGAGCATCAGATAAACAAATATTAGCCAAAGAGGTTAATGCAGAAAAATCTATAGATCCAGTAGCAATTAACTGCTGCAAAGTATAATTTGATTGTTCTTGAATCTTCAACGAGCTAACTCTCAATATATTTAATTAGTTTGAAGTAATCTTCCTCGGAGTCAAGGTCATCCTGAAGGCTTTCTATGCAAACATCTTGATAATTTATTTCATTATTTTTGAATTCATTTATAAAAAGATTGTAGCTATCTATACCAAATTTAAGCTTGAAATTGACCGACGAATTAAACATTAAGCAATTTGTTCCTTGCTTTAAAAGATCTGAAATAATGCTAACTTTTTTGACATCAAAAATTTTTGTTAGCTCCTGAAGATCTAATTCATTAATTCTCGGAAGATCGGCATGCATGATTAAAATAATGTCATTTTTAGCATGAGAATTTATAGCCTCATTTAAACCTTCATTCAATAATGATTTTGTAAAATATGACTTTGAATTATTTAAATGTAAATTTTTATCATTTGTAACAACTGTTATTGAGTTGCATATCTTAGAATTAAATAAAGTATCTATTGTTTTCGTTGCCATTAAGACAGCTAGATTCTCTCGCTCAGATGAACTAACAATATTTGATAGTCGCTTCTTTGAAGTTGAAAATTTTTTAATCGGTATAAATGCAGATACATTCATTTATTTTGATTCAAGCTGGTGAATTATTGCCTTGGCGAGTGCATTTTTTGAGTTAGTGCTATTCATGATTAAATTATTATTATGCACTTCATATCCTAATTCATTTAACTTACTAGACTCATTCAAATCTAATGAATCTATAAAAATTCTTTTAGAATAAGTTTTATAAAACTTAGCAATTGTAATAACACTTACTTCATAACCAAGCTCATTCATCATTTTTGCAGTCGGACCTTTCAATGATTGTGCATTAACGATAGGACTTATAACACTAACTTTTTCTGGAAAATCCTGTAAATAATTTTTCAGAGACGATAACTGAAGCATTGGGTTTATACTTACATAAGGATTAGATGGGCAGACAATAATTTCATCAAAATTTGATAAATCTATATCTTGATTAAATTCAGCTTTATCAAGCCCCTTAAAAACAAAATCAGTTACTGGTGGCTCGCATTTCAATTTTACAAAATACTCTTGAAATGAAATCAACCTATTTTTTGTTTGAATATAGGTCTCAACAGGTTGATTGCTCATTGGAAAAATATACTTTGGAAGATTAAATGACTCACATAAATTATGAGTTGCTTGAGTTAAAGATTGGCCAGATTTAATTAAATTTGTTCTTTGGATATGAGTTGCTAAATCTTTGTCTCCAAGTTGAAACCAAGTTTCCCCCTTCATGGCGCCTAATGCTGAAAGCATATTCCATGATTCATCTTTTCTACCCCAACCCTTAGATAGATCTGATTCACCAGCAAGGGTATACATCACAGTATCAAGATCGGGACAAATTTTAAGGTCAAGATGAGTAAAATCATCTCCAGTATTGACAGCAATGGTTAAGTTATCTGCATCGATTGAATTTTTAAATCCTAACGCAAGTTTAGCTCCTCCAACTCCTCCACATAGTAAAAGATAATTTTTCATCTGAATAGATCCTCTTCTTCGCTACGAATTAATGATTGAGAGTCACTAAGATTATTTTGATTAAATTTATAACCTTTGATCAACACAACAGGTTTTTTTTGAGCAGCTTGACCCATTAACAATGATGCGGCAGCTGCTAACTCATCAGCAATACCAATTTGGGTAACTTTAAGTTTATTACCAAATAGATCATTTTTTCCACGTTCATCCAATAGGCATTCAATATTATGGCTGCCTATAGTAAAACCCACTATTCCATTTCTAAAAGGCCTTCCCATGGTATCGGTAATAATTACAGATATATTTTTTTGAAAATGTTGAGATAAAGATTCTGAAATCATCTTTGCTGAATTGTCTGGATTTTCTGGCAATAATAATACGATGTCTTTTTCTTGATCTGTATTAGACCTGTCAATTCCAGCGTTCGCATGAATAAATCCTAACTTGTGCTCAACTATTAATACTCCCATTCTGTAGCGAACTACCTTCTTTGATTCATTTAGGATTGCTTGAATAAACTTTGGATCTTTATCAATTATTCTTGATAAAGTTAATGCCTCCTCTGAAGGGCTAAGCTGTGAAATATCTAGATATCTATTTTCTGACTTAGAAATAATTTTTTGTGCAACTGCTATTACATCTCCATCATCAATTTTAATTGATTCAGATTCTATCCCATTAATAATTTCTTTAGACAAATCTTGTCCAGGTTGGATAAGGGGTAATGTCTCTAATGCTATGAGGTCTATAGAACTAATGATATTTCTCTTTTTTTAGTGGCCTGTGATCTTAATACCTGAATGGGCAAGTGAGTGTTTTTTATTAATTGCAATAAGTATTGAGGTTAATGCTTCTGCTGCAACAGAATTACAGAGTGGTCCAGCATGCCATCCAGTAAGACCAGCATCAGATGCTAAGCCAATAACCGTATTTCTTGCATCAACAAGATCTCCAGCAACCAATACATCACAATCAATGTTTGCATCAGTTTGAAGCAATTCAGCAGAAATATTTTGAAAGGCTGATATTACAGTAGTATGTTCACCCAGAATTGATTGGGCATTTAATGCTGCTGAGCCCGCTTCAGGTAATTGAACCCTCATTACTTTTGGAGGCATAAGGGGAACAGTTGCATCAACCATAATTTTGTTATGCAAAGCGTTCTCAATGCTTAAAAGAGTTGATTCTTGATGAGCAAATGGCACTGTTAAACATGCAAGTTCACAAGATTTAGCCGCATCAATGTTTAGCATTCCAGATGAGCTATCAAGACCTAATTGCACAGCAATATCTTTAGCTTTTAATAAGTCACGACTCCCAATAAAAACTTCATGACCCGCTTTAATCCATCTTGAACCCAATCCTTTACCCAAAGACCCTGTCCCGCCCAGAATAGCTATCTTCATTCAATACCTCCCGAATAATATGTAATAAATATTATACAAATTCAGCAACCAATCAATGGGTAACTGTAAGAATAAATTTGTCAATATAAATCAATCATACATACTCTATAATTAAATAGACTAAATTTGAAAAAGTACTAAAAATGATAAATTTAAAAAATAAATCAATTGTGGTAACCGGCGGCACAAAAGGCATAGGTATAGAGATTGTAAAATCTTTTTTAAAACAAAATACTAATGTCTATATCCTTGCAAGACAAAAACCGAAAAGAATTATCCAAGCGAAAGGTAATAAAGCTGTTTTTATTGAATGTGATATTAGAAACATTGATTCTCTAGACAATGCAACAAAAGAAATTAAGAATCTCTCAAAATCAATAGATGTTCTAATTAATAATGCTGGTGGGGCTCCAATGGCCAATGCCTTAAACGTATCCAATAAATTTCATGAAGCCATCATCGATTTTAATTTATCTGCTCCACTAAACGTAAGTCAAAGATTTGCAAGAATTATGATGAAACAAAAGACAGTTTCAAACATTATTAATATATCTAGCGTTACAGCAACCAGACCAACGCCGGGAAGTGCCGCTTATGGTGCAGCCAAAGGTGGTCTTGTAAATCTAACGAAGACCTTGGCAGTTGAATGGGCTCCAAAAATTAAAGTGAATTCTATAATTGTAGGTTACATAGAAACAGAAAATTCGATAGTGCATTACGGGAGTAAAAAAGAAATAAATAAAGTTGCTAAAACCATTCCAATGAAAAGAATGGGAAAACCTGAAGATATTGCAAATGCTTGCATGTTTTTTGCTTCAGATTTAGCGAATTGGATTACTGGTGCAGCCCTTGAAGTACATGGTGGTGGTGAAAAACCTAGTTACTTAGAGGTTGCTAAACCTAAGTAAGCTTAACCAAATAATTTTCTTACTAGCCTATTACCCCAAAATATTTTTAAAGCACCTTTAAGTTGCTCAAATGATTTATCTGTATAGGGGTAAGCAGAGGCAGATTTCTTACCAATAATGATTGGCATTGGATGGGCATATGCTAATAAGCCCTCCTTTCCATTAACCACGCCCAAGCCGCTTTCTTTTACACCACCAAATGGGACTTCATTTACTCCGTAGCTCATTGCCATGTCATTAACAGAACAGGCTCCTGTATCAATTGATTTCGCTAATCTTTGACCTTTTTTTAAATCCTTGGTCCAAACATTTCCATTTAAACCATAATGAGATTGGTTAGCTAAAATTAATGCCTCATCCTCTGATTGAACTTTCATAATGGAAATAATTGGTCCAAAAGTTTCATCTTTCATGATTTTCATTTCATGTGTAACTTCAACAAGAACTGTTGGTTCGAAATATAAACCTTTAAAATTTGGATTTCTCTTGCCTCCAACCAATACCTTGGCTCCTTTAGCAACAGCATCATTAACATGATCCTCGATTATGTTTATTTGCTTATCCCAAAATGTAGCGCCCACATCACCTTTACAATCATTTGATTGAATGAGTGACTGAGTGATGCTGACAACTTCATCAACGAACTCATCATAAACATCATCCATGACATAAATTCTCTCAGTGCCACAGCAATACTGGCCAGCATTCATACATGAACCAACAACTGCTCCACTTGCAGCATCTTTAATGTCTGCATCAGAGCAAACAATCATGGCATCTTTGCCCCCCAATTCGAGGCTATAAGGAATGAGCATTTCACCACACTTTGCAGCAATCTTCTTTCCGGTAGCAACACTGCCTGTAAAGGACACTTTATCTGGGCCCTGATCAATTAATTCAGCGCCCGTCTCTCCATCTCCAATCACAGTCTGAATTAAATGTTGGGGAGCTTCTGCTAATGCAAAAATCTCCTGGACCAATGCTCCAGACATAGGCGTAACCTCAGATGGCTTTACCACTACGCTGTTTCCACAAAGAATGGCTTGAATGACTGGGTTGATGGAAAGTATAAATGGGCCATTCCAAGGAGTGATTACAGCTACTACCCCTCTTGGCTTGTATGTGATTATTGTTTTTTTAAGAAACTGCATAGGACCATGCATCTTAATTTTTTTATCTGCTAGCCACTTATGAGCTCTCTTAGCGTAAAACACCAAGGAATCTATCGCTGAAAAGACCTCCATAGACATGGCTTCTTGTTCTGGTTTGCCAGTTTCTCTCATAACCACATCCATGATTCTATCTTGTTGTTGCATTACAACATCAGCAACTCTGTGCATTAATTCAACTCTTTCTTTTAAGGTTGTTTTCTTCCATTCACTTTGAGCAACTTTAGCTTGGGTCATTATGGTTGCAATCTCTTCAGGAGATGTGCATTCATAAGTGTCAATGTGAGAAAGATCAACAGGACTGTTTAAACTTAATATTTTTTTACCAGTATCAGAATGAGAGATAGAAAAAATAGCCATTTTTATAGTTCCTTAAGCTTTGCCTCAAGCATGGGTGTTACATGATTATTGATGTGGGCATTCATCCCCATAGGCATGATTTCGTAATGTTCCAGTTTTCTAACAACTTTAACCATGATTACGGTAAATTTATATAACGCCAAAATATAATAGTAATCAAAATCATCTGCGCTAAATCCAGTTAGAGCCTCCCATTTAGCAATAGTCGCTACCGGTCCAGGAAATCCACTTAACCTTTCCACATTAACGCCTTTTGAATTGCAATCATCAATAGCTATCCCCCAAGCAAGATCCATACAAGGATCTCCAAGTGCCGCCATCTCCCAATCTAAAACAGCTGAAACTTTTCCATCAGGGTCATACATAATATTTGCACACCTACAATCTCCCCAAAGAATAGAAGATTGAGCTGGTTTTGGTTTATTCGCCTTGAGCCATTCACGTGCTTGATCGGCAACAGGATGAGCTTCGCCATCCATGGCCCAATCATGAAAATTAAAGTAATAATTTAATTCTTGATCAAGATAGTCTTCTGCAAGTTTTGGTCTGTCAAGAAATTCAAAATCTCCGTTCGATGTGTCAACTTGATGAATTTTAGCCATCTGCTCAACCCAGCCCCACCATATTCTCTCTCTAACATCTTCGGGGGAATCAGCAACCCATCCCTCTTGATGAAATGGAGGATTATCAGAAGGAGCATCTCCGCTGGCCATTTCCATCACATAAAATGACGTGCCAAAAATTTCTTCGCTAGGCTCGTACCATAAAACTTTAGGAACTTTAATATCATGACCAGCAAGTTTTTGCATAATCAAAAATTGTTTGTGAATATCGTAATCAGGAAATACAAAGAAACCTTCTGGATAGAATCTAAGAACCATCCCAGTTTTAATATTAACGTCATCTAAAATATAGGAAACATTAAAACTTAATGTCTCATTTGAGAAGCCTGTATTCTCAGGACCTCCTAACAATTCAACTTTTAGGTTAGTAGCCTCATCTAATTGCGTCTCAAGCCAAGTGGTAAAAACAACCTTAGTTTGCTCTAAATCTCTCTCTTGTGGCTTTGGCATTGTATTTGTCTATTCATTGATTAAACATCAACCTTAATATAAATTTAATCAATTAAAAAGAAAAAATATGGCTGATTTATTTAAAGAAAAATGGGATGCTTTTTGTGAAAACCTAAAGGAGGTTGGATCAATTATTGAAGCTGAATCTACTCTGAGCGAAACAGACCAAGCTGAAGGATATAGGTACCTATTGCGGTTGATGCGCTTATCTTTGGAGATGAATATGGAGCATTCGAATCCTTCTACGCCCTCTTTTTACAATCTCTCTCATGAAACAGCAAAAATTGGTGCAGATAACCCAGATAATATTTACTTAAATGCAAACATAGATGGAAATCAAACCTATGAGGTGTATGGCAATATTGGTCAGTCAGACTATTTAAGCTTTGGGTTGAAAGAAAATAGATACAGCAAAGATGGAACGATGGTCTCTCTAGGAGAGATTGATATGAGGGATATGACGGTTGATAGTTCAGGAGATTTTATTTTATATCTTGGTGGGGAAACTAATTCTAAAAATTTTTTATCGCTTCCTGAAAATGCAAATATGTTAATTGTTAGGCAAACCTATAAAAATAGAATCTCTCAAACTCATGCAACAATTAATATAAAAACTACCAACTCAATTGCGAGTCCGGAACTTTTAACACCAATAAAACTTGAAAGTCAGTTAAATCAGTCTCTTGCTTTTGTCAGTGGAACCGCATCAACTTTCTTGAAGTGGGTTCATGAATTTAAAGATAATCATAGAAATCAATTACCATTAGGTGATCAAACTTTTTTTCAAGCGGCTGGCGGTGATCCAAAAATTTGCTACCTTCATGGTTATTATGACTTTGATGAAAATGAGTTTATGGAAATCACAACCGACATACCTGATTGTGAGTATTGGAATTTTCAATTAGAAAATTATTGGATGGAGTCACTAGACTATCGACATTACCCTATTCACATTAATGAATCTTCTGCCAGTCTCAATAGTGATAAAACCATCACTATTAATGTTAGTCATTTACCTGTTAATTTAAAAAATAACCTTATAACTGAAGGTCGCAATAACGGAGCTATGCTCCTGAGGTGGATTGGAGCAACAACGCATCCAATACCAAATGTTGAAATTAAAAAACTTACTACCTTGGAGAATGGCTAATGCTTGATTCTACAAAAATAATTAGTGATGCAAAAAATCAAACAAATTTAGAGTATTTTGGTAATCCTTTATTTTTAGATGGATTTGAAAGTCTTGTTCAATCAATAAATAAAGAAGCTGATTTAAATGATATTGGAATGGAAGCGCAAAAACATAGATTAACAGGTGTATTAGCTAACTTGCTTAAAATTGAAGATGCGTGTATTCAAAGTCCTGAAATACTCAGTGAAGAAATTAATTCTCCTGTTGTGATTGTTGGGCTTCCAAGAACAGGAAGTACAATGACCCATAGACTTCTTGCATCAGATCCAAGGCACACAGCGATGCTTTGGTGGGAAGGAAGATATCCAGCAATGCTAAAAGATGAAGTTCGTGGCCATCCAGAAGAACGAATGGAGATGGGAAAGGCAGAAGTTGAGGCGGTTATGCAGGCTTCGCCAGAAGCTCTAACCATTCATCCTTGGGATTATAAGGGTGCAGATGAAGAAATATTACTTTTAGAACATACATTTTTTAGTACAGTTCCAGAATCATTTATGAGACTTCCCTCTTATTCTCAGTGGGTTGAATCCCAAGATCATATTCACGCATATGCTCAACTAAAAAAAATGCTTCAATACCTTCAATGGCAGAACCCAGGAAGAGAAAAGAAAAGATGGGTTTTAAAGTCTCCTCATCATTTAGGCTTTATTGATAAGCTTTTAAAGGTATTTCCAGACTCAAGAGTTATACAAACTCACAGGGATCCTTTAAAAACGGTTCCATCATTTTGCTCAATGTGTGCAAATTTATTTGAACCCTTAACAAATTCATATGATAAAAATGAAATTGGTCATCATTGGGCTCATAAATTAGCCAAAGTATTAAATCACTGTATGGAAGTTAGCAATTCGAATAAGGATAATTTTCTTAACCTTGAGTTCAATAAAATGATCAAAGATCCTATTCTTGAAATGAACGAAGTTTATAACTTTATTGGTGAGGATTTTACAGATCGAGCAGAGAATGCTATGAAGGCCTGGAAGGAAGAAAATCAACACGAAATGGGAGCTCATCAATACTCACTCGAAGAATTTGGATTAGAAGGATCATTCATTGATAGTCACTTCAGTGAATACATAAATCAATATATAAAATAGGAATTAAGATGTTATTAAAAGATAAAGTGGTAATTGTTTCTGGTATTGGACCAGGGTTAGGTCAAGAACTTGCATATGGTGCTGCCAGAGAAGGAGCGAAAATTGCCATTGCAGCCCGATCAACTGATCTGTTAAATAAACTCAAAGATGAAATTGGTAAAAAATCAGAAGTGATAGCAATCCCCTGTGATATTACGAACCCAAAAGATTGTGAAAATTTAGTTCAAGAAACAATAAAAAAATATGGGAAGCTTGATGGGTTGATTAACAGCGCTTACCGAGCTGGTGATTTCAAGGAAATTGAAGATTCTGATTTTATTGATTGGCAAGAAACGATGAATACAAATTTTTTTGGAACTATGAATTTAACCATGGCTGCGGTCAAGGAGATGACGCCAAATAAATCTGGGGCAATAGTGATGATCAATAGCCTTATCACTAAAAAGCCACTGCCAACCCAAGGTGGCTATGCAGCATCGAAAGGCGCACTTGCTACAGCAACTAAAATTCTTGCAAAGGAGCTTGGACCAAAAGGAATCAGGGTTAATTCAGTCTACATGGGATGGATGTGGGGTCCACCTGTTGAAATGTATGTAAACTTTACAGCTGAATCTATGGGTGTAGAACCTAAAGATATAATAGACGGCGTTACTAAAGATATTCCATTGGGAATCATTCCTGATGATAGTGATTGTGCTAATGCAGCTTTATTCTTAATCTCTGATCTCGCAAAAGTTATTACTGGTGCTAATTTAGATGTAAATGGTGGAGAATTTATGACCTAGATGAGTATCAAATGATATTTATTCGTCAAGTTAAATAAAAGTATTCATCATTTTTTTTAAAAATAAGAATTTCTACATGATTATTGTTTAAAATCTAATGATGGCGATTAATAAAGACTTTCATACTGTCGACCTCATGCTTGGTATTCCTGAGCAAGAAGATAGATCAGATTGGTATAAGTTCATGGAACCATTGCTTCGCGATGAAGAGTCTAGATCCATGTTTAAGATGCCCGCTCAGTATATGTTTAAAGATATACCTGAAACAGGATCTCACGATGACTTTATCCAATTCACAATTGAACAAATGGATAAATTTTATATCAATCAAGCAATGATAGGGTTTCATGAGAAATCAGAAGTTAAAATTGAGGCTGCAAAAAATCACACAGATAGATTCTTTTTTGATCTCCCCGTAAATCCTAATATTGAAAATGAAGCTGAAAATATTAAAAGGCATTATGAAACTTATGGCATAAAAGCTGTGAGCGCATTCCCGTCTGGCATGTATCCTCAGGTTGCAATCAACGACCAAAAGTGGCATCCAATATACGAGATGTGTGTTGAGTTAGACTTACCATTTTTCTGTTGTGTTGGTGTTCCTGGCCCAAGAATTCCAATGGCACCTCAAAAAGTTGAGTTAATAGATGAGGTTTGCTGGTATTTTCCAGAATTAAAATTTGTTATGCGTCATGGAGCGGAGCCTTGGACAGCTCTAGCATGCAAATTAATGCTCAAATATCCAAATTTGTATTATTCAACTAGTGCATTCTCACCAAAACATTATCCCGAAGACATTATTAATTTTGCAAATACGCGCGGGAAAAACAAAATTATGTATGCGGGATATTTCCCAATGGGCTTATCCTTAGATAAAATTTTCAACGAAATGAATGATGTTCCTTTTAACGAAGATGTATGGCCATTATTTTTGGGAGAGAATGCAAAAAGGGTCCTTAAATTAGAGATATAATTAATCATAAAAAATACCACAAGCTATGAGTGAAAAACAAAGATATTCAATGTTACAAATTCCATTCGGTTGGTACGCTGTTGATTATTCAGATGAGCTCAAACCAGGTGATGTTAAAGCAGTGCGCTATTTCGCTCAAGATCAAGTCCTATTTAGGACTGAATCAGGTCAGGTGAGTATGTTAGATGCATACTGCCCTCATTTAGGAGCTCACCTTGGTCATGGGGGTATTGTAGATGGTGAATGTATTGAGTGTCCCTTTCATGCATGGAGATGGAAGACAGATGGAAAAATTGGAGAAATACCCTATGCAAAAAATATTCCCCCAAAAGCTAAAGAAACTAAAATATTTACATATCCAACTATTGAGCGGAATAACTTAATATATGCTTGGTATCATCCAAATGGTGAAGAGCCTCATTATGAGGTAGAAACTTATCCAGAAATTAATGATCCTGAGTGGGGTGATAAATTTGAAAAGTTTGAATATCGCATCAAATGCCATATACAGGATATGGCAGAAAATGCTGTTGATGCTGCTCATTTTATGTATGTTCATGGAGTCGCTTCATATCCAGAATTTGAAGTTACTTATAAAGATCAAAAAAGATTTTTTTACCAAAAAGCTGACATGATTACACCAAAAGGCACTGTTAAAGGAAAAATATCAGGAGCTTCAAATGGTCCAGGTGATAATTTTACAAAGTTTGAAGGTATATGTGACACTTTGCTTTTAGGCTCAACAACTCCTACTGAAAATGAAGAAGTTATTACAAGATTCTCTTTTCTTCAAAAGAAAGTTAATGGAGAGGTTCCAACTGGTGGAGTTGGTGCTGCAATTATTGCCGACATAAATAAGCAAGTTAAAGAAGATATACCGGTTTGGGAAAATAAGAAATATGCATCCAAACCTGTCCTATGCGATTCAGATGGTCCAATTGCTAAATTTAGAAAGCATTTTGCAACTTTCTATGCTGATCAAACAAAGTAGATAATATTTAGGCTATAAAATATAAAAGCTCTATGAATCAAGGGGCTCAAAATCAAACTTACTTACACCACATTCTGGGCAAATCCAATCATCAGGAATATCTTCCCATTTTGTTCCAGCGGGAATGCCGTCATCTGGATCTCCTAATTCTTCATCATAGATATATCCACAAATAACACATTCATATTTTTTAAAATTCATAATTAGTTTTGTAAACTTGCTTTTATTTTTGCATGCTCTTCTCTACTCAATGAGTGAGAAAATAATAAATATGCCGCAATAGAATAACTAATAATTGGTACAAAAGTATAGATATAAAAAATTGCCATTTTAGAAGAGCTGCTATTTTCCATACCTAAACTAATATCAAAACCCCAAAGCATTTCCAGAACTACATACGGCACAACAGCAGCAAGCGCAAATCCAACTTTTGTTAATGTGGTTAAATAGGAAAAAACTGTTCCTGAGATATTTTTACCCCCTTCAAGATTTAACTTGTCTGAAATATCTGCAGTAATTGCGTTGATCAATGGCAATGGTCCAGAAAAAGCAAATCCATACAAAACAATAAAAGATCCTACACCAATTAATTTTGGTAAATCTTCTAAATCTTTTATATACCAATATCCAGCAAAACCTATTAGTAAGACCACAATTGCATATATGCAAGCTACGCCTGCGGCATAATGTTTTGAAGTTTTTATACCCAAGTTTCTCCAAATCAACAGGCCAAAAACACTTACAATATAATAAGCCAGCATTAATCTTGATGAATATTCAGGCAGCTCAATAACTACCTCCATCCAAATTAAATATAATGCTCCATTCAAACTCATGCAGAAAGCTATGAGCACTGCTGCAGAAACCACTTTATTAAGCATTTTATTACTCAATAAGCTTCTAAATTCTTTAAAGGGATTATTTAAATTTTCTTTAGAAATAGTCTCCATAGAATCAGGTACATGCTTGAGAGCATTAAGAGTTATCACTGGTATACAAATTAAAACAAAAATGCCAATTGCATTTACCTTTGCTTGAAGTGATGGATCATTAATTTCTACAATTGCAGGTATAGCAATAACTGAGAACATTCCTATTAGAGCCATAAGTTCTCTAAGAGTTAATAGCTTGGTTCTATCATCATAGTTTGGAGCAAGAAAAGATGCCCAAGATAACTGGGTAATACTACTTAAAGTAAAAGCAGAATATATAAGAAATAATCCACCAAAAAAATACAATCCTGTAGGCTGTTCTATGGGTGGAAGAAATATCACATATGTTGCAAGCATGAATATCGGCGCTGATAAAAAAATCCAGAGTTTGTGTTTACCCCATCTTGATGGAAATTTATCAATTAATACCCCCATCACTGGGTCAGTTAAGATATCTATAAATCGACCAAAGAAAAAAATAATACCCACCAAAGACAAACCTAGACCCATGTCATCTGCGTAGAAAGGTAATATAAAAATAAACATCGGCATTCCAGCAGCAGATGTAGGAAGATTCAATGCAGTATATGAAAACCGCTGAAATAAATTCATATAGTTATAGAGATCTAAGCTTTAAAAACGTCTCTCATTGAAATAATGCCAACAAGGTGCTCGCCTGAGAAGACTGGTAAATGTCTAATTTGATTCTCAAGCATAAGTTTTTTAGCTTCTGAATTAGAGGTGTCAGGGCAAGTAAAAATTAACTTCCTTGTCATTACATCTTTTACAGTTTTCGATTCCAGTGTCTTAGGTCCTCCAGACAAAGCATAAACAAGATCTCTTTCAGTTAAAATACCGACAACAGATGATTTAGAAAGATGATCCTCTGAACCATTTTCGCTAATCATCAAAGCTCCGATCTTATTTTTATTCATTAAAGCTGCAGCATCAAATAAATTTGCATCTTCTCGGATAGTAAATATGTCCCAATATTTCTGCTCATTTAAATGATCTTTTACTTTTTTCATGTTTTTACTTAGATATGCGGTAGCTGTGTAACAATTCTGCTAAAGATATTAACACCCCAACTGATTTCTTGGTATTATAAAGGTACAATAAAGCACTTTTAACTATTACTTATATAACTATAACAACATAAAACCAATATGAAATATTTAAATTACCTCTCAGTTTTTGTTTTTGCATTTTTGCTTGTTTTACCTGTCTTTGGTGGTGATAAAGGATATGTTGGAGAAGAAGGTACGGAAATCGAAGTAACCCGAGTTTCTAGCCCTTCACCCGAATATCCAAGAAGAGCTATAAGATTAGGCGTCGAGGGACAGGTTAGATTAGAGTTTGACGTAGATACAGATGGCTCTGTTTTAGATCCATATGTTGTAGAAAGTAGTCCAGCTGGGGTATTTGATAGAGCGGCAATCAAGGCTGTAAGAAAATTCTTATATCAACCTCCTACTTACAATGGAACGTCAGTAAAAGTTAACAATGTTCAAATTGATTTAACTTTTAGACTTGCTAACTAACTCTTAGTTTAAATATAGACGAAGGATAATATGCCTATAAGACTCCAGTTACTTTTATTTGGGGTAATTGGTAATGTTCTTGTTGCGGCTATATTCATATTTTCTTTTGGATATAGAGAAAATATTCAAGAGGACTCATCAAATGAATCCCTGTTAACTCTCTACGAGTCTGCATGGTACCAAACCTACAATAAATCTTTCGATGTTATGTCAAAGTGGCTTCCAGTAACTGGAGAGAATGCTTCTTTTTGGGACCCCGATTCTGAAATTTTCTTAGATGAAGTAGATTCCAGCAATATATTTACTAACCCTCTTCTAGACACTATTAGCGCTGATAGAATTGGTGATGCTCAATATTTGATTGAACTATTTTTTGAAGAAGAGCTTGATTATGGAAATTTAAGTTATGTCATGGCCTATTTCCCTTCTGGTGAAAGAATTTATTGCGGAAGCGCCTTAGATCTATTGGGTGTTGATCCATGCTCCCCCGCAGCTCGTCCAGATTTTTTTAGTTACCTAGATTCCTTTCTTAAAGATTCTTCTACCAGACCCAGACAATCAATTGTTAAAATTAAAGATAAGAATGGTGAACAAGCATCCACTTTAAATCAAGCGCTTAGCTTTCCAATCAAAGTTGAAGGTCAGACTTTAGCTGTTATTGCTTTGGGCGTAGATATAAGAAAAGGGTTGGAAGTTTTTGAAGATGAGTTTGAGGTTAGAACTGCTATTAGCACTGACTCTGGTTTAATATCTCTCAATGATTACTATCAACAATTTGGTGATACAGATGATAATCTTTTTGACATTGAGAACTTCAATAAATTAACTGATAAAGCTTTTTCATTTAAAGAGATAAATGGTTCTCGTCACTCTGAGAAAGATACAGAGCTTGGAACCTCGGTTACACTTCTTCCTTTAAGCACATTTCTATCTGCAGATGAAGCTCAACTATTTATTTTTAAAGATGAAAGAGAAAATATACTAAGAGCAGCTAATGTACTAAATCTAACTTACATAGCTGCCATATCATTTGTAATATTCATTATTTCTCTTATAGCCTTTATTACAACTCGTACCTTTGGCGGTATTACCAAGGCCATTGAGGTGCTTGAAGGACTTACCAAAGGTGACCATACCCAAGAAATGCCTGTAAGAAAAGGAATGCTTGCATCAGAAACTGATGAGGTTGGTCAACTCTCAGCCGCACTAGGAACTTACAAGTCTCATTTGGTTGAAATGGAATCTATCAGAGAAGAACAGGCAAAACGAAGACATGAGCGAGATGAGGTAATCATTGAAAAAATGTCAGCACTAGCCGATCAACTTGATGGAAGTGCAAGAACCCTCATTCTCAATGATATTAAAAAAATGAATGAGCTTGCAAATAGTTCTGATAAAAATTCCAGTGAAGAAGCATCCGTTGAGTTAATGTTGGTTGCTTTCTCAAGAATGTCTGATGAGGTTAATGGTCTGATAGATGCTAGAACCAGTGAAATGGAGACTGCTCGAGATGAGGCTAGAGATGCCAGTGATCAAAAAACAAAATTCTTTGCAAATATGAGTCATGAGTTAAGAACTCCATTAAATGCAATTCTTGGTTATGGAGAAATGCTTTATGAAGACTGTGAAGACCTAGGATATGATGACCTTCTTCCAGATCTTAAAAAAATCACTTCATCAGGAACTCACCTTTTATCTTTAATTAACAATATTTTAGATCTTTCAAAAATCGAAGCAGGAAAAATGGAACTTTTTGTTACCAGCTTTGAGATTGAAAATATGATTCAAACAATCAAAGATGTTTCTGAGCCGCTAGCAGCAAAAAATGATAATGGCTTTGTGATTAATCTGGATGGCGCTATGGGTTCCATGTCACAAGATGAAACAAAATTGAGACAGTGTTTAACCAATTTTTTAAGCAATGGTTTTAAATTTACTAAAAATGGAACAGTTACCCTGGATGTAAAAGCTAGAATTGTTGATGATATAGAGTTTGTTGATTTTGCAGTTATTGACACTGGTGCTGGTATGAGTCCTGAGGGTGTTGCTAAAGTATTTGAGGAATATACTCAAGCAGAACGATCAACATCAGCAAATTATGGTGGTACAGGCTTGGGGCTTCCAATATCAAAGAAATTTGCAGAGATCATGGGTGGAGACGTGATAGTAACCAGCGAAGAAGGTGTGGGCTCAGTATTTACTATGTCGGTTCCACGAGAGTGCCCTGAATATAATGAGGATGAAGTTGAAGGCAGCGTAATTAATCTAGATGATCAAGATAATCTTGTTGTATTGGTTGATGATGATGTAGCCATGCATGATTTAATCAAAAGGACTATTTCTAAATTAAACCTAACATTGCTTGGGGCTACAAATAGTGAAAAAGGAATGGAGCTTATTCGAGAAGTTAAACCAAAACTTATCTTGCTTGATGTCTTGATGCCTGGGCGTGATGGATGGTCTCTGCTCAAAGAATGTAAGACTGATCAAGAGCTAAAGGACATTCCAGTAATTATGATTAGCCAACTCAACCAGTCAAATCTCGCCTCCTCTCTTGGTGCAAATGATTATCTAACCAAGCCAATCGATCGAACACACTTTATTAATACATTGAAAAGAATATTAGGGACTGACAATCAAAATCAAAAAGTACTAGTAATAGATGACGATAAAGATGTAAGAGAACTTCTTACAAGGTTGCTAAAGGATGCTGGATATAGACCAATAGATGCAAGAGATGGCAAAGAGGGTCTTGAACGAACCAAGGATGAACCTGCATTAATAATCTTAGATTTAGAAATGCCTAGAATGGATGGATTTGAGTTTTTAGATCAATACATTAAAGATGTACCCGAAGAAAAAAGAGCGCCAGTGCTTGTTTTTTCTGGAAAGGATTTAACCGATGTACAGGAAGATCTTCTAAAAGAGAGAGTTATCGGTCTAGTTAAAAAAGACGATGTGTCTATGGATAAACTTTCACAAATGATCCAAGGAATTATAAATAACTAAGAACCTACAAGCGCCTCAATTTTACCGAGCAATCTTTTAAAATCTACAGGCTTGGTATCAAAATCATCTGCTCCACACTCTAATGCTTTTTGCTTATCAGATTCTAAAGCATGAGCAGTTAAGGCAATAATTGGAATAGAACTAATAGATTCATCAGCTTTAGCCTGGATTGTCGCTTCCCAACCATCCAAAACAGGCAAACCCATATCCATGAGAACAAGATCAGGAGCTTCGCTCCTCATCATATCAAGACCCGCTTGACCGTCGAATGCCATAATAATTTCATAGCCTCTTCGTGAAAGCCTTCGAGATAACATATCTCGATTCATTTCATTGTCTTCAACATATAGTAATTTTGCCATTTTATTAGTCTCCTACTAACTCACTATCAATTAATTTAAATCTATTTCTACCATCCTTTTTAGCTTCATAAAGCCTTTCATCAGCTTTGTTGGTCAAATCAGCAGAGGTTTCAGTTTCTGTTGAAAAGGCAACGCCGCCACTTGAACTTATCTTGATGTCTGTACCCTCAAAATTAACAACATTATTATTAATTTTTTTAATTAATTTGGTACAAAATTCCTTTGCTTGATCAGGATCAAGATAAAGGATTGCCAAAAATTCTTCTCCACCTATTCTACCAACTATGTTGGGTGATGAAATCTCTGTTTGTAATAATTTTGCAAATGATATCAAAACCGCATCACCTCCAGCATGACCATAGCTATCATTAACTTGCTTGAAGAAATCAATATCAAACATTATGGTTGCAAATTGACGATCTTTTGATTGCTTTGAATTATCCATGGCTTCATCCAAAGCTTCAAAAATTACCCGACGGTTATAGATGCCTGTTAGTTGATCTGTGGTGGCTTGAATATGTAATTTATCTACCAGTTCTTTTTCACGCTCTCGCCAAAACTTCCTCTCTAAAGAAGCTACAACCTTAGCGAGTAAAATAGTTCCATTAATAGGCTTGGGAAGATAGTCTTGAGCGCCTAATTGAATACACTTTGAAATACTATCCACATCATTAAATGCTGAAACCATGATCACAGGCAATGATTCTGAATTGTGTTCTTTTCTAAATGTTTTTAATAACTCCAAACCATTAATATCTGGCAATATAACATCCAATAAAATTAAATCAGGTGTTTTTTTAAATACTTCAGCTATCGCAGTATTCCCATCATATGCGGTTCTACAAGTAAGACCTTGCATTGATAAACGTCTTTGGAGAACTTCACAATTGGTGACATTATCATCAACAATTAGAATGTCTGATTCTTTAATCTCATCTTCAAGAGTTATTGAATACTCTATATCGCCCAAGGATTTAAACAGAGCTTCTGCCGACTCAAGTTGGTTAGATGAATTATCATTCTTCTGATCAATTGCCTCGCCCCTAATATAATCTACAAAATTTTCTATTGCTTTTTCTGTATCTCTTGCAAGATTAATGATTTGTTGAAAATCCTCTAATGTGCTTTCTTCAAGATCATCCTCATAGTCTTCCATTAATATTTCACTGTATCCAATGATTGCATTCAATGGAGTTCTCAAGTTGTGACGAAGCTCTGAGTACTCCTCAGCAGATTTCTTAGAAGAATCAGCATTCACACCAGTATTCTGAACAAAAGCAACTTCATACTGATCAATTAATTTAGAGCAGGATGATTTAATTTGTTCAATCTCGTCATCAGATTGAAGATCTGCATCATTGAGAACCTTTTCAACCATATCTACATAATCAAATATGGCATTAGCTGGAGTAATAAAATCTTGCTTAATTTGAGTGAGGAGGATCTCCTCTGCACCCTTGGATGTTTCTTTGGGAGTAAGTTTATCCATAATTTAAGTTTTCTCGGTTTTAAATGAATCCAAGAAATCTGGCCGATGCATTAAATAACCTTGACCTATTTTACAACCAAGATCTAACATCATTTTCTTATCTTCTTCGGTCTCAATACCCTCTCCTATCATTTCCAATTGCAGGTCTGCACAAACCTCTGAAACAAAACTAATAAGTCTAGCGGTAGATGGATCTGAAACATTGAATGTAAAATGTTTATCTAATTTAACTACATCAATGGGCAGGTCTCTTACATATTTTAAAGAAGCATACCCAGCACCAAAATCATCTAAGGCAATTTTAATTCCCTTAGCTTTTAGCAAACTTAGAGACTCAGAGGCTATTTTTATGTCTGATAGTTCAGCAGTTTCTGTAACTTCAAGACCAAACTGGTTTGGAGAAAGTTGATGCTTTTCAACAAAATCTGTAAATATAGAGCAAAATTCGGGATGCATGATTGTATGAGCTGAGACATTCAAATAAAGTGTTGCATCTTTAAAACCAATTTTATCCTTAACTGCAAAGAATTTTTCTAATTGAACGAGCGATTCCAAAACAACCAAAGAGAAAAGACTCTCTCCTTCTATTTGAGGAATGATTTCATCATTAGGCAAATATCCGCCCTCTCCATCCTGCAATCTTAAAAGAGCTTCAATGCCTGTAACTTCATTTGTCTCAAGGTTAACTTGTTTTTGATAAGCTAATTCAATTCTCTGGTTTTCTATGCAATCAATAGTCTTCCTTAATGCATCAAGCCCTGAGCGAGATGAGCATAAAAGCTCAATCAACATGATGCCATTAGAAACATCCACTGGAATCATATGGACTCTAGTACGCATCAAAAAGTTTATCTTTCTAAGAGAAATTTCAATCGGGGTATCGTAATAAAGAGCAATAGACTCTAAGTCGCCAAAATTTTTCTTTACTTGCTCGTCAATTTTTGCAACTGAAAGCTCATCTAAACTTGTTAAGTTAAAAATATAGTTAGCTGCAATATTTGCCCAGGCAATTGAACCATCGAGCTCATAAATAATATATGGACTAGGATGATGTAATAGAGATTTCGTTAGATAGTTAAGCTCTTGATCGGTATGCATCTTTATTAACCGTACAATTTACTCTGTTTAATCTGCTCATCAACAAGTTCTACAAAATCTTCAGCAAAAGTTATTTTAATGAATTCCCAAATTTCAAGATGTTTTGGTTCTTTGAAAAGAGTTTTAAATGAAATTAGCATCGCATTCCATTCATCTTTATCAAGCATCCCAATTTTAAATTGATAAAATTGATTCTCTCTGGCCCGTAACATCACGCTAAAATATGTAAGATAGACAGCATTTTCTTCTTTGGTTAACTCTTCATTATTTCTAAGTTTAATCTTAGTATCTACTAAGATGGGTTTCATGCCAGCAAGGGCTACTTTTTGATGAGAGTCAGCAATATTTTGTCTAGCATTAGCTCGGGCAACTCTATTTTGCTCCCTTAATTCTGTAACTAAAAAATAGACTGTGACTAGAACGGTAAAAGGGCCCACAGTCTGGAGAACTAAAATAATTGTATTGAAATCCACTTGCTAGTTATATGTGTGTTTTTATTGCTTTAATATAAGGTTTTTTTACAAGTCGGTAAAGAAACATTTCTAAAGTATAATAAGCGCGTGCGCCCGTAGCTCAGCTGGATAGAGTACTTGGCTACGAACCAAGGGGTCGGGAGTTCGAATCTCTCCGGGTGCGCCAGACCTTATTTTGGATTATAAAATCTCAGTGTTGAATCTTTGATTGAGAACAATCTAACTAAAAAAATATCTTTTAAATAATTTTGATAATTTCGCCATGGCGCCCTCATGCCTTGTTTGGGCAGTCTATTTAAAGCCCTTTGAACATACCCTGAACTAAAATCAATGTATTCATCATCAACAATAGCATTTGGATCTTCCTTTGGAATACACGCACTCACTCTCTGTTTATCCATTTGATTTAAAAGCCTGCATACATATTCACATGTTAGGTCAGCTCTAAGGGTCCATGATGCATTTACATAACCAAAAGAAAATGCAAGGTTTGGCACTCCGCTTAACATCATTCCTTTGTATGAAAATTTGTTATGAGGTTCTACTTTCTTTTGATCAATTGATACATCTATATCATTCAAAGCGTTAATTTCTATACCTGTTGCAGAAACAATAATATCTGCTTCAATTGATTTACCTGACTTTAGTTTGATCCCTTTCTCATCAAAGCTCTCAATAAAATCGGTCGCTACTGACGCTCGTCCATCCTTAATTGCGTTAAAAAGATCGCTATCTGGAACAAGGCACATCCGCTGATCCCATGGGTTATACCTTGGAGTAAAGTGTTTCTCCACATCAAAGTCGTTACCAAGCTCCTCTCGAACCAAATTAATTAATTTTTGTTTAACCTTGGCTGGATATTTTCTTGATAAATAAAATCCTAAACTGGTTCTTAAGACATTTTTCCATCTAATCAAAAAATAAGTTAAGCGAATTGGAAATATTTTATTTAGAGCTTTGCTCCAAGAATCTTCACCGGGGGCTGATACAACATAACTAGGAGAGCGTTGTAACATAGTTACGTGCTCAGCTTTTTCTGCAATAGCAGGAACCAAGGTTACTGCGGTTGCCCCACTTCCAATGACAACAACTTTTTTATTAACGTAGTCCATTGATTCATCCCAAAACTGAGGATGAATAAGTCTGCCCTTAAATTCATCTTGGTTAGGAAATTTTGGCATGTAGGGTTTGTCATAGCTGTAGTATCCACCACATAAAAATAAGAAGTTACAGGTCATAGTTGATTCTTGACCATTGCTAACAACTGTTAATTCCCATATTGATTTTTCAGAAATCCAATTGGAAGAAACAACTTTTTGATTAAAAATTATTTGTTTTCTCAGATCATACTCATCAACTGTTTCATTAAGATATTCGAGAATGGAGGGTCCATCTGCAATTGATTTTTTGTGAATCCAAGGTTTAAATCTAAAGCCAAGTGTATGCATATCAGAGTCTGAGCGAATGCCGGGATATTTAAATAAATCCCAAGTGCCGCCAAGTGAGTTTCTACCTTCTAAAATTGCAAAAGATTTCTCTGGACATCTTTTTTGAAGATTATAGCCAGCAGCAATGCCAGAAATCCCTGCGCCTACTACGATGATATCTTTATGCATAGATGGTCCTCATTTAGCAGATCGAGATAAATCTCTGATTGATTTAAATTCATTTCCTTCATACCAATTAGGCCATTCTGAGTTATTTGCTAACTCATTGCTAATATTAAAGATCGCATCTATTGATTGATTCAACCCATCTAAATTCCATGAATTATCATATTCATCCGCAACACCATGATAAGCATCAAGTCGATATTGCTCTTCTATTAGGAAACCCGCCTCTTTTCCACCATCAACTAGATCAAAACCACCATCAGCATAAAGAACCGGAACTCCTCTTTTTGCAAAACTTATATGATCTGACCTATAAAAATATCCCTTATCTGGATTTGGATCGGGATTAATATATCTTCCAGATTTTTTTAATTCATATTCTAAAAGATCTTCAAGCTCAGAAGCTCCATAACCTACCACAACCATATCGTTCGTTAAGCCAGTTGGTAAAATGGCATCATAATTAAAGCCTGCAACAATTTTTGATAAATCAATGGGTGGATATTTAGCAAAATACTCGGATCCTAGCAAACCAGACTCTTCCAAGGTAACTGCAAGAAACATAATAGATCTTTTGGTCTCAATCTCTGAAAATCTTTTTGCAAACTCTAATACTGCAG
>CABXNE010000001.1 GCA_902513515.1 uncultured SAR86 cluster bacterium | reverse complement strand
ATCTTCAAATTATATTTTGGGGAAGAGAATTTTGCCAGGCGCAAAAATGCCATGGAATTGCTTGTAAAATCTGTAAGGCAACTTTTCCCAAAAGATCACATCCTTTTTCCCACAAGAAGCCGTAGATAATCTAGAATAGGCTCTCAAACTTTTTAATTAAAATTATAAGTATTTTTGGAGTAATTAATGGAATCTCAAGCTGATTCAATCTTTGCTAATTCACAGAACATAGAAAAATATGATGCCGAGCTTTGGCAAGCTCTTAATCAAGAATCTACTCGCCAAGAAGAACACATTGAACTCATAGCATCTGAAAATTATGCCAGCCAGAGAGTAATGGAAGCTCAAGGAGGAGTACTTACAAATAAATACGCCGAGGGCTATCCTCACAAAAGATACTATGGTGGTTGCGAAAATGTAGATATAGCAGAAGAGTTAGCCATTAATAGAGCCAAAGAACTCTTTAAGGCGGATTATGCAAATGTTCAGCCTCATTCTGGATCCTCAGCAAACGCGGCTGCATTTTTAGCTATGCTTGAAGCAAATGATACGATTCTTGGAATGAGCCTTGATCAAGGAGGCCATTTAACTCATGGAGCAAAGGTAAATTTTTCAGGCAAAAACTATACGGCTTTTCAATATGGTCTTCATCCTGAAACACATGATATCGATTATGATCATGTTAGGGATTTAGCCAAAAAACATAGCCCAAAAATGATCATTGCTGGTTTTTCGGCCTTTTCAGGAACTATAGATTGGAAGATTTTTAGAGATATTGCTGATGAAACAGGTTCTTATTTTCTTGTTGACATGGCGCATGTATCAGGTCTGGTTGCAGCCGGTCTGTGCCCCTCACCTGTTCCTTATGCTGACGTGGTGACTTCTACTACTCATAAAACACTGAGAGGTCCAAGATCGGGAATTATCATTGCAAAATCAAATGAGGCTTTAGAAAAAAAACTAAACTCAGCTGTGTTTCCCGGATCTCAAGGTGGGCCACTTATGCATGTCATAGCAGCAAAAGCAGTATGCTTTAAGGAAGCCCTTGAGCCAGATTTCAAGCAATACATTCAACGTGTGATTGATAATGCGAAACTAATGTGCAAAGTTATTCAGGACCGTGACATTAATGTTGTGACTGGTAAAACTGATAATCATATCGTCTTAATGGATTTAAGAAGCAAAGGATTGACTGGCAAAGATTGTGAGCTAGCTTTAGGAAAAGCAAATATAACTGTTAATAAAAATGCAGTTCCAGATGATCCGCAATCACCATTTGTAACTTCGGGAATAAGATTGGGCACACCTGCTGTTACCACTAGGGGTTTTGGAAATGATGAAGTGGAGCTATTAACTAATTGGATCTGCGATATTGTTCTTGACCTTGGCAATGCTGATAAAATTAGTCTCATCAAAGATCAAGTAGTTCAACTATGCAGAAAGTTTCCGGTATATAAATAAAAATGTTTTGTCCTTTCTGCCAAGCCCAAGATACCAAAGTTATTGATTCAAGACTTGTTGGTGATGGCTCGCAAATTAGAAGAAGAAGAGAATGTGAAGTCTGTCATGCAAGGTTTACAACCTTTGAGACTGCTGATCTTGCCCTACCTAGGATCGTTAAAAGTGATGGGGAAAGACAACCATTCAATGGGGTTAAGTTGAAAGGCGGGATGCTTAGAGCCCTTGAAAAAAGGCCTTTATCTGCTGAAGAAGTGGATGGAGTGTTTGGAAGTATTTTGACCGAAATTCGTCAGCTCGGCGAAAGGGAAATAGCCTCGCGCCAGCTTGGTGAGATCGTTATGCGAAATTTAAAAAGAGTTGATCAGGTTGCTTACGTAAGGTTTGCGTCTGTGTATCGTGACTTCCAAGATATTAAAGAGTTTGCAGACGAAATATCTTCTTTATCTAAAGAAAAGCCGAAAAGAACAAAAAAGAAAAAATGAAAGACCTAGACTTTATGGCTAGAGCCATTGAGCTTGCAAAAAAGGGTCAACTCAACGTTCAGCCAAACCCTATGGTTGGTTGTGTAATTATAAAAAACAATAAAATAATTGGTGAGGGATGGCATAAGGAATATGGCAAAGATCATGCTGAAATAAATGCCATAAAAAACTGTAAGAAAAAATTTGGCGCTAAAAAAGCTCTTAAACTTATTGCTGGATCAAATGTCTATGTAAACCTTGAGCCATGCTCAATTGAAAAAAATACACCTCCATGCTCGAATGCTTTGATTGAATATCAGATTAAAAAGTTATTCTGCGGAACCCTTGACCCAAATCCAAAAATTAATGGGCGGGGAATTAAATTACTTAAAAAAGCTGGTATTGAAACAAACGTTGGCCTGCTTAAAGATGAGTGCAGAGAATTGAACCGGGTTTTTTTTACCAATCAAAGAAAGCGTCGTCCCTACATCATCCTTAAAAGTGCCCAGTCACTTGATGGAAAAATTGCCCTTAAAAGTGGAGAAAGTAACTGGATCACAAATCCTGAGTCACGTAAAAATAGTCATCACATTCGATCAAGAGTTAAAGGGATTCTAGTGGGAAGAAATACGGCTGAACAAGATAACCCTTCGCTTACAGTTAGATTGACTAAGAATGAACTGGGTTTGCGTAAGAGTGAAGCGATTGAGCAGCCAGTAAAAATTATCCTTGGTAGTCTCAAGAAATCAAAAAAAGTTAGCAAAATTTTTGCTGGTAATTCAAAAATTATTATTGGATCTAAGCAATCAGCCAAAAAGTCTAAAAATGTAGAGTATTTAGAATACAAGAAGAAAAATTTCCTAGAAGAATTCCTGCAAGATCTTTTGGATAGAAATATATCTAGTATTTTAGTTGAGGGTGGTCAGAAAACTTTAAATGCATTTATTGTTAATAATTTATTTGATGAATTGGTGCTATATACTGCGCCCATGTTTTTAGGCAAAGGAAGCAAAGATGCTTTGAGTGTTAATTCTCCTGATGCCATAAGAACATCAATAAAATTAAAGATGGTTAGACTGGAAAGATTTAAAGAGGATATCAAGACAACTTACTACAATAAGAATCTTTAATTGTTTTTAAGCATTTAATACCTATATATAAGAGAAATGGAATTTAATACAACAGAAGAAATCATTCAGGATATCGCAGCTGGCAATATGGTCATTTTGATAGATGATGAAGATAGAGAAAATGAAGGAGATTTAGTTTGTGCCGCCGAGCTTGTTGATGATAAAAAAATCAATTTTATGATTAGCAAAGCAAAAGGTTTAGTATGTTTGCCGTTATCTCCTCAAAAATGTGATCAGCTGAATCTCCCTATGATGACCAATAATAATCGAGCTAAACATGGAACTGGGTTTACTGTTTCTATTGAGGCTGCTGAAGGAATCTCTACAGGCATTTCTGCTGAAGATAGAGCTAGAACCATAATCGCAGCAGCAAAAAAAAATGCTAAAGCAGGAGATATAGTTCAGCCAGGTCATATTTTCCCATTAAGAGCCTTTGAAGGAGGAGTCTTGAGTCGTGCAGGTCATACAGAAGCTGCATGTGATTTAGCAAGACTAGCAGGTCTTGAGGAAGCTGGTGTTATATGCGAAATCATGAATGATGATGGAAGTATGGCTCGAAGAGATGATTTGATAGAGTTTGCCTCAGTCCATGAAATGAAAATTGGGACAATAGCTGATTTGATACATTATCGAACTCTCAAGGAGAAGTCAGTACATCTTGAATATTCAAAATCTATAGAAATACATGGTCATCAATTTGAGCTTTCTGCATGGAGAGATAGCATCTTTAATAATCTCCATTTGGCTTTTGTCAAAGGTGATCTTGCCTCATCTGATTCCCCTCTTGTTCGGGTTCACGTTCCCAATACATTGCATGACTTAATTGGTATTGAAGAATTTGGTAAAAGACTTAAGCTAGAAAAAGCTCTGAAAAGAATTGGTAAAGAGGAATGCGGTGTTTTACTTTTAATTGGTAATTATCAAGACGCTGACGAGGTCATGAATGATCTTATGGGGGCAAAATTATCTGTTAAGCCTGAAACAAAGACTGTGGGCATAGGATCACAAATTCTTAAAGAGCTTGGATTGCAACAAATTAAATTGCTTGGAACACCAGTGAAATATCCATCCTTGTCTGGATTTGATCTTGAGGTCACGGGGTTTGAACAATGAGCAAAGATGGATTCTCATACTCATCAAAAAAAATTGATGTTAACAAAAAAATTACTATAGTGGCATCAAAATGGAATGCTGAGCTCGTCGATGAATTGTTGGACTCTGGAAGATCCCATCTAGAAGAACTTGGTTTCACCAACATAAAAACTGTAAATGTTCCTGGTGCTTGGGAGCTGGTTCATGCAGCTCAAAAAGAATTGGCTGATGCAGATGGAGTCATTGCATATGGAGTAGTAATTAGGGGAGAAACTACACATTACGAACTTATATGTGAGTCAGCAGCCCAGGGATTAATGCAAGTTAGTGTGAATGCAAATAAACCCATTGGCTTTGGCTTGATTGCTGCTGAAAATTTATCTCAAGCTCAAGAACGGACTGATTCATCAAAATTAAACAAAGGTAAAGAAATTGCACAATCACTTGTTGAAATGCTCAGCTGAAGATGTCTAAAAACCTAGGGAAGTACAAACAAGAACTTCAAACGCGAGAGTGCTTAGTTCAAGCAATCTATCAATACATATTTCATGAATCAAATTTAAACTCTCTTATAGATCAATTCCTAAAAGAAAATACACCCAAAAAGATAAGCTTCAATTACTTCAAACAAAGATTAGAAAATATTTTTGAGCAATCAGACGATTTAAAAGAAATCACAAGAGACCTAAAGAATAATGAAGGTGAGAGTCTAGAGATTATAGATGAAGCCATTTTGTGGCTTGGAATAGTTGAGATGCGCGCTAATGAACTACCCCATCCTGTAGTTATAGATGAGTGTATTCGTCTTGCAAAGAAATTTTCAAATCCAAATTCTTATAAGTTTGTAAATGCCAAGCTAGATGATTGGTTAAAAACAAACCAGGCGGGCTAGCTTAGGAAGGGTAGTTAACGTAAATCGGGCTTGACCAAGCTCTATTTTCTGCAGGCGCAAGACAGTCTCCTCTATTCTCATGAACCCCCACTCTGCATATTTCAGTTTTGATACATTTACCATTTTCATCAAATTCACATCCCAATGGATCAGCTGAAAGTTTTAGCGAAGGCTCTTCAATAGCCCTAACATAATAAACAGCATCTCTTCGACCAATTGAGAATTGCTCATCTTTAAATGAAACCTTGCAACTAGTACTATTACAAGGGAATGTTTTCCATACATCTTCTACAAGCCCTTCGACTGGTTCATCTTCATATTGTTGAGGCAAAATTCTAATAACTTCGATTCGTGAGATAAGCCTTCTTTCATTGCTAGGGTTATAACACTCTGAATTACAAATCTTCTCTAGTCGCTCCTGTGTTAATCCATTATCACTGTAGTCCGGACAGCCAGGTTTTTGCTTAAGAGAGCCTGCTGCTTTTACGGTGAATACTGGCGATTCATTACTATCAACTTCTGAACCCATTGATAAAGATTCAGATTGAGTTTCTGCATCAAACCATAAAAGAATTCTTGGTCCTGAGGTTGCATAAACTTCTTTTCTTTCCAATGCATCCCAAATTGATTCCCTCTTTCTGGATGTTGAGTGAGCGGCAACCAAGCCCCCAGACATAAAATATGCACTTTGTCTCTCAGCATCCGTGGCTATATTTAAATCCATAATACTGGTCAGGTTAGTATTTCCCAAATCAACATAAGACGGTTCTAATTTACCCTTGGGACGCCTTAGATCACTCATTTTTTCATACAATGGATCATTGAAACCATTAGCTTCGGTATTAAAAAGTCGATCAATTTCTTTATATCCAGTGCCTGGTCGAGCGCCATGATTATCGCTTGAACCAATAAACCCAAACTTAAACCGTTGTGGATTTTCTTTATCAGTAAAATCACTTAGTGCTAAAACATACTGTGCAGAGCCCAGGGGTCTGTAGTTAAAAGACGGCAAAAAACAGTCGTTACATTGTCCAGCATTTAAAAAATCATCTGGGTTTGTTTCATTCACTGCAGCATATCCTGTTGCACCCATTTGAGCAGCAAATAATTTTGTTTGATCGACCAAATACTTACAGGTTTGATCGTCCATCCCAGAGATTTGACATCTTTGAGCCATGATATTGCCTGCTTGTTGACAGGTTGGTAAAAAATCTTTGGTTTCATCAGGACAAAAAAGCTCAACGTTTAAATCAATGGCTGAATCATTCCAAGCTCTGTATTCTTCAGAGTTGCCATGACCAGAATATATCTCAAATAAAAATTGAGATTCATCGTCCTTAAAATCTTTTAATTGTTTTTTCCAATCTGATGTTGGTGGAGTATAAAATCCCCAAGTGGTGCCATGGGGAATGACCATGTAAGGCGTCTCCCAATCTTTCAATTTCTGAAATAAAATATTTGGATTAGTTGCCTCCTCGTAACAATTTACAGGAAGATCTCTAGTATTAACTCCTTCAGGGCATATAGGAGTTGCCTGGATTTCATCAAAAAATTTGTCAAATGCAAAAAACCTGTCTCTATTTTTAAAATCTAAAGTTGCAGGTAAAGCAGACATGGTCCAAGGTAAGCCCAGTCTCATTACTAATGGAGCCACTCCTCCCGAGCCAATAGCTCTTGGCGGCACCAAAGCATCATCCGTTTCTAAAAAAATAACATTTTTATGCCCATAATGATTTTCAGGATTCGGATCAACTTGGGTCCACTCCCATCCCAAGAAACTAACTAAATCATCTGTCCCTTCTGATAAATTATTACATTGTTGAATGCTTTGTTTGGTATCTAACCATTTCCTTGGAGTGCTGGCTTCAGCATGATCGTTAATAGACCAGAAATCTAAAGCTGAACAGAATCTTGCGTAATCACATGCGTCTGCTAATGGCGAAGCTCCTTTACCATTCATGAAAGGTAGAGACCACATAAATGCATCTGTTGAATAGGTTGTATGAACATGCAGATCACCAAATAGGATTTGCTTTTCATCCAAAACCTCTAATTCTGATTTCACAACATTAATTCTATTAGCTCTATCTTCAAGCGCTTTTACTGGAAGAACTTTTCCCTCTATTACTCCTGGTCCATCTAATGTACCAAAGAGTTTCAAAACAGCACCACTAAAAAAAATACCAACAGTAAAAATAAAAAGCAGAACGAGTGAAGTTAGAAGGTTTCTCATGTCTCTCCAGAATTGATGAAGCTAATCTCTATAAATTGTTTGATCTCTTGATGGTCCTACCGAAACTATGCCAATTGGACAATCCAAAGTCTCTTCAATAAATAGTATATAGTCCTGAGCAGCTTTAGGTAAATCATCAAAAGACTTAGCATTAGATGTATCCTGCTTCCAACCAGAGAATGTTTTATAAATTGGTTCCTGATTTTTATCATAATCAATGCAGACTTGGATTTCTTCAAATCCATCTAGAACGTCTAATTTTGTGACGCAGAGATTGGTAACAGAGTTAATAAAAACAATAGTTTCTAAGGCTTTCAAGTCTAACCACCCACATCTCCTTGGACGGCCAGTTGTTGCACCAACTTCATGCCCAACCTTTGCCAGTTGTTCTGCATTAGAATCAAATAACTCAGTCGCAAAAGGCCCCTCACCAACACGAGTGGTATATGCCTTGGTAATACCTAAAATAGAATCAATATGTCGTGGGCCCACACCCAACCCCGAAGATAAACCGCCTGCAGTTGTGCTGGAAGATGTGACATATGGATAGGTTCCATGATCAATGTCTAACATAGAGCCCTGCGCACCTTCAAAAAGAATTTTCTTGCCCTGTTTTACCCAAAGCATCAAAAGATCCTGAGTTTTGCAATGATATTCATTGTAAAGATCTATGTTACTAGTCAATTCTTCCAAAACATCCTCAAAGTTTATAGGTTGAGCATTGTATAAATTCTGTAAAATTTGATTGTGATAATTAACCAATGTCGATAATTTTATTTTGAGCTCTTCAAGATTTTTTAAATCTCCAAAACGTACTGCGCGTCTCGCAATCTTATCTTCATATGCTGGGCCAATCCCTCGACCGGTTGTTCCAATACCTTCTTCCTTATCTCGAACTTGGTCAATTGCTATATGAGTAGGCAAGATTAATGAGCAATCTTCACTGACATAAAAACGGTCTTTAAAATTAATATCACTCTCTTGCAATTCTTGAATTTCTTTGGCCAAAGCTGGAAGAGATAAAACAAGACCATTACCCAAGACACAATGAACTGAAGGATGAAGAATGCCGGATGGAACTAGATGAAGGACTTTTTGCTCACCATCAACTTGGAGTGTATGCCCTGCGTTATGGCCACCTTGAAAACGGCATACCGCTTCAGAACTTTCAGCCAAAGCATCTACAATTTTTCCTTTACCCTCATCACCCCACTGCAAGCCCAAGATAAGGGTGTTTTTGCTCATACTAGGTTAATTGTTTCTTTCAGACTTATTCATATGCTTAAATAAATCTGATTTAGGATCAACAATCAAAATATCTGACTTAGTGTTGAAAATAGCTTCATAGACTTTATTGCTACGAGTAAATGAATAGAACTTTGGATCTTTAGAAAATGCTTCTGCATAAATTGATGCGGCTTTAGCATCACCCTCTCCTCTGATTTCTTGAGAGGATTTGTATGCTTCTGCAAGAATAATGACTCTTTCTTTGTCTGCAGTGGAACGAATTTCATTAGAAAGCTCATTACCTTCAGCACGCAATTCTTCTGCCAATCTATTTCTTTCTGAGCGCATTCTTTCATAAACTGAGTTACTTAATTCAGGTGGCAAATCAATTCTTTTAACTCTAAAATCAATGATCTCTATACCCAGATCAGATACAGAATTCCCTAAATTTTTTCTCATGTCGCTCATCAACTGGTCTCTTTCACCTGAAACTAATTCAGTTACTGTTCTTCGACCAAATTGATTTTTGAGCTCAAATGCGGTTCTTTGTCCAAGCAAATTATTTAGGTTAATAAAACTTCCGCTAGTAGCATCATAAAAAGTTCTGACATTAGTAATTCGATATTTTACAAACGAGTCAACAATAAGATATTTACTTTCTACTGTTAGTATTCTATTTGGCTCTTCATCGAGAGTTTGCAGTCTTGAGTCATATTTTTTTACATTCTGGATAATGGGTAATTTAAAATTTAAGCCAGTTGGAAGATCAGATTTGATAGCTTCTCCGAATTGAAAAACGATTCCATCTTCTTTTTCATCAATCACAAACAAACTGTTAAGTATTAGCGCAAGAATAAGTCCTGCAAGAACTAAGAGATTCATTCCTTTAGTCATTAGTCTTCCTCCTCTGTTTTGGTCTGTTCAAGTATTTTGTCTAGTGGAAGGTACATTAAATTATTGCCGCCTTCTACATCAATCAATACTTTACTTGAATTGCTGAACACGGCTTCTTGCGTATTCAAATAAAGCCTATTCCAAGTAACTTTAGGTGCTTTTTTATATTCATCTAGTAATTTTTCAAAACGAACGGCCTCACCCTGTGCATTAGCTACGACCTCCTCTCTGTATGCTTCAGCAGCCTGAATTTTAGCAAATGCTTCTCCTCGAGCTTCTGGGACAATAGAAAGTCCATATCTATCAGCCTCATTTTGTAATTTTTCTTTATCCTCTCTTGCTGCAACAACATCATCAAAAGAAGCTTTTACAGCTGAAGGTGGATCAGTTTTTTCTATATTGACCTGTTGGACTACAAGCCCAGTTGCATATAAATCTAAATAACTTTGGAGTCTTGAATTGACATCTTGAGCAATCTTTTCACGACCGGTTGTGAGCGTTTCCTCGAGGGTATTATCTCCAACAACATGTCGCAAAGAACTTTCTGTAGCTTCTCTTAGACTGCTTTCTGGATCGCGGACATTTAAAACAAAGTTTTTTAGGTTTTTAATTCTATATTGGACAGAAATTGTTACATCAACCAGGTTTTCATCCTTGGTAAGCATGTTTGCTGTTTGTGAATAACGTCTGGTTAAGGCAACATTTTCGACATATCTTTCATCGATTCCGGCTAGCATAAAGTTTAAACCTTCACCCGTTTCTGAATGATATTCACCAAACCTTAAGACGACCGCTCTTTCTGGAGAGTCTAGCTGGTAAATAGACATGCTTGCATAAATAACTAACAGCCCAAAAAACCCATACAAAAAAGTTTTCTTGGTTGGAAAATTAAATCCGTTTCCACCAGAAGATCCATTAGATCCCGAACCTTGTTTTCCGAACATTACAGAAAACTTTTTTATTAAGTCATCAAACGATACTTCGTCTTGATCTTTTCTGCCCCAAGGGTCTTGATTGTTTTGATTATCCCAATTCACTTAGATACCTATAATTATAAAGTTTAATTATAAATTTATTTGGGGGTAAATCCTAAGAATTAAACGATTTCAAGCAAATTAAGTTGCTTTTTTAGTTGCTCCGTAGCTTCTTCCCCTTCATGAAGATCAAAATAGATCAAATTTTCCCATCCTCTCATCCAAGTACACTGTCTTTTAGCGAATTGTCGTGTAGCAAAAAGAGACTTTTCAAATAATTTAGACTTTTCTAACTTGCCCTCAACTACTTGCAATCCTTGTCTATAATTTATTGCTTTCATTGCGGGATGTTCAGCAGAAATATCAAAAATATTTTGAATATGAGCTATTTCCTCAAGCAATTTATCTCCAACCAATGCCTCCTGTCTAGACTCTATTCTTTCATGAAGCTTTGCTCTTTCTTCTGGAAAAATCCCAAATTCTATTAATGTATGTTTTTCTTTTAATTCGCTAGTCTGCTCAGATAAAAAATTTTCATTCAAGCTCCTACCTGTTGAAGTGATAATCTCAATTGCTCTTATAATTCTTTGAGAGTCATGAGAATCAATATTCTTTGCTGCGTTAGGATCAAGCCTCTTTAGATCTGCATGCAGGGCATCTACCCCATCTGTAAGAATTTTTTTCTCTAACTCATCACGCAAAAGCCTATCAGCTGAGGGAAGAGTGCTAATTCCTGTTTTTAAAAGATTAAAGTACATCATACTGCCGCCAACCATTAATGGAATCTTATCTCTAGCATGAATGTTATCAATCAACTTCATGGCTGCATCACAAAAATCTGCAACGGAAAATATAGAATCTAAAGAAACATGATTAACCAAATGATGAGGATGTTTCTTTAAGATTGCATTTGAAGGTTTAGCAGATCCAACATTGCATTCCTTATAAACCATGACAGAGTCTACGCTTATGATTTCCAAGGCTTCAAATTGATTTTGCCAGTTAATGGCCCAGTCAGTCTTCCCAGATGCGGTTGGACCTAGGAGGAATATTATGGGTTTTTTGCTCAGTTTCAAATACTTTTAAATTGCGTCTTGATCAGTCTCGCCTGTCCTAATTCTGATGACTTGATCGAGCGTAGAGACAAAAATTTTTCCATCTCCAATTTTTCCAGTGCTTGCACTTTTTGTAATTGCATCTATGACCTCATCAATCTGGTCAATTGATACAGCAATTTCTACTTTGATCTTTGGTAAGAAATCAATTACATATTCAGCCCCTCGATATAATTCAGTATGGCCCTTCTGCCTTCCAAAACCTTTTACCTCGGTAATTGTCATGCCAGTAATGCCAATCAAATCAAGTGATTGACGAACTTCCTCTAACTTAAATGGCTTAATAATAGCTGTAATAAGTTTCAATTTTTCTCTCCTAATTGCCTAATTATATAAGATGCTTGAACCTCTGTTGAGCCTTTATTTCTCTCCACAACATCCTTGGCTCGATGCGCATATTGCTTGGCAGCTTCTAAATCCCCAATAAAAAGCTCCATCGATGCTAACAACTCATCTTCACTAATTACCTTGATACATGCATTATCATTTAGAAATTGCTGAACAATGTCTTCAAAATTAAATGTATGAGGGCCTATGATAATTGGAGACCCTAAAACAGCTGGTTCAATTAAATTATGTCCTCCTCTTGGTACTAAACTACCTCCAACAAAAGACATTAATGCAGATGCATAAAAACTTGGTAGAAAGCCCGTACTATCAATGATGCAAACATCATAATCTTCTGAGTCTAAATCTGAATATAGTTTTACACCAAACCCCATGATAGCTGCTTGCTTGGCTATATCTCCAGCTCGCTCTGTATGCCTCGGACAAAGAAATAGCTTTATATCCTTTTTAACCTGGAGCCTCTTGTATGCATTGAGCATTATTTCTTCTTCTCCTGGATGAGTGCTGGCTCCTAAAATAAAAGGGGCAATTTCAATTGGATTAGTGTTTATATTAGAAATATCAAATTTAACTGAGCCCACTACCTCAATACAATTCTCTTCAATGCCAAGCTTTAAAAAACGCTCCTTATGTTTTCTGGTTTGAACAAAAGAATAAGTAATTTTTTTTAATATATCTTTTAAAAGCCATGATGATATCGAATATGCTTGATAAGACTTGTGGCTAAGCCTGCCATTAACTAAATAAAGAGGAATATTTTTATGAAATGCACGTGAAATCATTGATGGCCATATTTCTGTCTCAAATATTAAAATGGCGTCAGGCTTATAAAAATTCAAAAATCTATTGATAAATAAAACAAAGTCCCAGGGAGCGTAATTAATCACTATTTCAGGAAATATTTCCCTTGCTCTTCTTAAGCCTGTGGGTGTTGTAGTCGTTATTACAATATCAAAGTGCTCAGCTAGTTTATTAATCAATGATTGTGATCCCATTACTTCACCTAAACTAACAGCATGAAACCAAATAATTTTTTTATTTTTTTGCCTAAGGTTACTCAAGCTATATCCAAGCCTATTAACAAAGTGCTTTGAGTAATCTGAATCAGTTAAGCTCTTGAAAAAAATCCGTAATGCAAATACTGGGATGAGTATTAGAATTAAAAGATTGTAAATTGCCAACTTCATATCAAAGGTATATTTAAATTAATGTAATAATACATTCTTTAATTTTTATGTACTCATAATATTGATCAGGTTAATGATGACATTATGGCAAGGTCTTTGCCATCTACCAACTTCATGGCATCCAGCAATAGGAAAAGTTTGTGGCAAGCTCCTATTTATGATTGCTACGGGTAGGAAAAAAATTGCACAAGCAAATATTGAAGCATGTTTACCAAATCTATCAAAAGCGGAGCAGCAAAAACTTTTGCAGAATAATTTTATGCACTTGGGAAGATCTTTGATTGAAACAGGCATAGCTTGGTTTTGGTCAGATAAAAAAATACAAAGCAAGGTGGATTATGATGTAATTGGATTAGATCTTTTATCTGCCAATGATTCTAATAATGGTAACTTAATCATTTTTAAGCACTCCCAACACCTAGAATTGGACGCCCGTCTTTTGGCCATGAATGCTGCAGTATTTGGTGTAAGCAGAACACATAATTCCGCTTCAATGAATAAAATTCAAGATAAGGGGCGGCTTTCAAGCATGAAAGATACTGCAGATAAAAATAATCCACGCAAATTCATGAAATGGCTTAAAGCTGGAAAGAACGTTATGTATTCAATAGATCAGGATTATGGATGGGATCATTCTGTTAAATTAAGATTTTTTAATCAAGAGGCTGCTACGATTACCACAACTAAAAAGATTATTGATGCTAGTAATTCAAATTTATTGTTTATAAATTCATATTATAAAAATAATAAATTGATTCTTAAGATAGAATTAATTGATCATGCGGGACTAGATTCAATAGAGTTGGCTCAAAAAATTAATGACTTGATGGAAAAAAAGATTCTTCAACATCCAGCTGAGTATCTTTGGATGCATAGAAGATTTAAATCCACGCTAGGAAAAAACTTTTACAAGTAATATGAACTTTGAACAATTAAATAATCTTAAAGGATTCATGCCCAGTCATGAGGGCTTAGCATTAACAAAATGGGCAGAAGAATTTTCTCATTATGGGCCTGCGCTAGAAATTGGTACCTTTGGCGCCAAGTCTGCTTTATATATTGCAGCTGGGAGTTCAATTCTTAATCAGCTTGTTTATACAATAGATCATCATTCTGGTTCAGAGGAACACCAACTAGGTGAAGAGTATTTTGATCCAGAAATTTATGACGAAAAATTAGGTCGAGTTAATACGGTGCCTTTAATGCAATCGAACCTTCAGCAATTTGATGAAAGTAAATGGATAGTCCCAATTCTTGCAAACGCAAATTCTGTTGCCCCTTCATGGAGCACAGAATTAGGGCTATTGTTTATTGATGGCAGTCATACTGAAATATCGGCAATGAATGATTATGACAATTGGCGCTCTAAACTCCACTCCAAAGGAGCATTGGTAATTCATGATATTTATGAAAAACCAGAAGATGGTGGTCAAGCGCCATATCTTATCTATCAAAAAGCTTTGGAAGAAGGTTTTCAACTTTACGAGCGAGTTGATACGATTGTATGTCTAACTAAGGCTTAAATTGTTGTTTGGTAAATAGATTAGCTCCAGAGGTGAGTTGATAGTTTGCATCGGCAGCGAGGATGCATGCCGCTGAAGTCCATGAAGGTGTTTCTTCCGGCCAGTAAATATTTTCATGAAATTGCCAACCCATATAAGGTATTCCCTTTCTATCAACTATAGCAATAGCATTATGAAGCAGCTCTAATGCAATTTTGTCTTCTCCAATTTTTTTATATGCAATCGAGCATTCGCTAGTCTCTGCAACAGTTATCCAGGGCTCATCTGAGACACATTTAATTCCAAGGCCTTTGATCCAAAAAGAATCTTTGATGTTAGTTATCAAAGAGGCGATTCTTTGTTTGGAGTTAACTCCCCCCAGAATTGGATAATACCAGTCCATTGAAAACCTACTTCGGTCTTTCTTTAAATCAAAAATTTTAGATGGGTGTTCAAGCGCAGTTATTAATTTTGAATGTGCAGCTCTCCATTCTGATTCAAGGCTCTGCCACTCCAAAATTTGGCAAATAGCTATAGCACACTCAAGACTTTTTGCGATGGAGCTACATCCAGTCAAAAGATAATCTTCATCAATTTTTTTAGACTCATCTATATTCCATGCAATGGCTCCATTGTTATGTTGTAGAGAGAGAGAAAATAAAATACCTTTTTTGACTGGCTCCCAAAATGTTTGAAGAAAATTAATATCATTATTAAGCAAATAGAAATGCCATACAGCCACAGCAATGTATGAGGCGTAATTGGTCTGTTTATTAAGCTCTAATGGCTCTTCATCTTGATAAAGGTTATACCAACTGCCATCTTCATTTTGATTAGCAGCCATCCAATGAAGGCCTTTGAGAGCTTGATCATAATAACCTAAAGTAGTCAGGCCCATGACGGCCTCAAGATGATCCCAGGGATCATGTGAGCCATCTTGATTAGAGGGGATGGCTCCAGAAAGAAATTGAGTCTGGTCTAAAAACTTGCCTAGATTGCTTAGTCCATCGAGAGAACTGGGATCAATGTGAGATAAATTCGGAAACTTTTTCATTTCTTTTCAAAATAGAATGCAATGCTTTTTCCAAAAATAGGATTAAGAATTTTTTCAAAATTATTCAGCCATGCTGGGCTTTGAAGAATTTGATATTCAAGAAATTTTTTATAAATCTTCACAAAGTAATTTGAATCTTGATTTTTCCAAAAAAGACATCGAAGCCACCAATAGGCACTATGCAGACCATGAAATCTTTCAGCATGATCATACTTAAATCCATGATCTTCTATCTCATTAATCACTTGACGTTTTTTAAAGATTCTTACATGGCCGCCAGGCATATTTTGATAGCCAGATGAGAGAGACCAGCAAATTTTTTCAGGCCAATACGAGGGAACACTGGGTAAAAATTTTCCTTCAAGTTTTAAAACTCTGTAAATTTCATCAACTGCAGCATGGTAATCCTCAAGATGCTCTAGCACCTCTGAACAAATAACAAGATCAAAAGTATTATCATCGAATGGCAATCTGTATACAGAGCCTTGCATAAAAACCGTAGAACCAGAATTAAGTTCTTTAAAAAACTCCAAGCCTTCCTTACATTTATTTAATGAAGGAATATCCTGATCCAGTCCAATACAATGCACTTCTGAATATTCATGTAAAGATCCAAATATATGACGCCCCTCTCCGCACCCTACATCTAAAACTTTTGAGTGAGGCTTAAGAGATATCTTATGTAGGCTAAAAGTTAGCATTGGAATTCATCTATCGTTTTATAAATTAAATTTTCGTATAACTTTGCAATTTTTTTCCAATTAAAGTTCTCTATTATATGCATTCTGCTAGCATCTGCTCTCAATTGGTTTTTTGTGGGGTTGGTAAAAATGTTTCTAATAGCTAACTCTATTGCATCTGTGCTTTCTGCTGGAATCAGTTCAGCAAAAGACTGGGTTATTTCTGGAATAGATGCAACATTAGTTGCTATAAGGGGTATTGCACAAGACATAGCTTCTCCAACAGGGAACCCAAAACCTTCATATAGAGAGCTCACTATAGCAATATTGCTTTTCGCATATTCAACTGCTATTTCATGTCTAGTAAGGTTTGATCTGTATAAAATATTTTGATCGATCTGTAGTCTTTTGATTAATCTCTCCGTATGGCCACCAGGTCTTGGTGCGCCAATAATCACTAATTTTAATCCTGGGTAATCTTCTTTTAATCTGGCAACAGCATGTAAAGTAAAATCTAGGCCTTTAAGCGGAACATCTGCACTGGCTGTTGTAATAATTTGTTCTGGAACTCTTCTAATGTTTTGCATGGGAGTAAAACATTCATGATCTATGCCATTGGGTATTACTGAGATATTTTTCTCAAGCACACCAAAATCTTTAGTAATATCTTTTTTTGAATTATGTGATGGGGTAGAAATAACCTTTAATTTGAGGGATACTTTTTTCTGCATTTTTAAGAAAGAAAACCATCTCCATTTAGATATTTTTTGGATCATACCTTTAGAAAATTTAATATCGTAACGATAATCTTTTGTAATGGGGTGATGAATAATCTCAATTAAGGGTATATTTTTTTGAACCTCTATCATTCCATAACTAAGAGATTGATTATCAATAACAACATCATACGAAGATTCATTGAGAAGATTTTGCGCCCTATTACCAAACGTCTTCAATTCTGGAAACCCTCCAAACAGTGCTGAAATAAATTCATACCAATCATCTGCAGACTTATTCTTTTTTTCTGAAAAAATTTTTAGCCTGTCTTGAAAATTAAAAGTACTAAATAAATTTAACCCTGGAGATTTAATTAACTTAATGCTGTTTTTAAGATTTGGATATGGCGGTCCTGAAATAACGTCTACATTATGACCTAAATCATACAAGGCCTTAGATAACTCAAATACAAATATACCTTGGCCGCCTCCAAAAGGTGCACTTCGATAGCTACAAATAGCAATGTTTAATCTTTGATTCAATTTTTGTGAGGACTAAATTGAGGTTAGCCAGTGTGAATAACTTTTATCGCAACCATAAACTATGTCGGAATAATTAGTTTGAAGTTGTTCAGTGATAGGCCCAATTGAACCGCTGCCTATTTTTGATCCATCAACAGTTGTTATGGGGGTGATCTCAACAGCTGTTCCTGAATAAAAAGCCTCGTCTGAGGATATCAAATCATCGAAAGTTAAATTCTTCTCTTCTACAGTTAATTGAAGATTTTTAGCAATAGTGATGACACTTTGTCTGGTAATTCCATTCAAACAATAATCTGTTGTAGGTGTCATTAACTTTGAGTTCTTAACTATAAACAAGTTTTCACCACTACCCTCTGAGATAAAACCATTTTTATCCAGCAATATTGCCTCTTCCGCACCTCTAGAAATTGCGTCATTAACTGCCATGATTGAATTAACATAAGTACCAATAATTTTATTGTTTGAATATAAGGGATTGTCATATTGTTGAAATGGAGATTTAACAACTGAGATGCCATTCCGCTTTGCATCTGGATCCATATATGATGGCCATTCCCAACAAGCAATAGCAACATTTACAGAAAGCAAATCTTGAGATCTTAGACCCATTGATTCACTTCCCAAGAAGACAATCGGACGAATATAGCCCTCCTGAAGATTATTTTTAACCATTGCTGCTCTTTGGGCTTGGCATAATTCATCAATTGAATATGGAATTGTAATATTAATTTTTGATGCTGCATCAAATAATCTTTTGGTATGATCATCTAGCCTAAAGATCGCGCCACCATCTGAAGTTTCATAGGCACGAACACCCTCAAAAACCCCCATACCATAATGAAGTGTATTGGATAAAAGGTGAATATTTGTTTCATTGAATGGCTGAAAACTTCCATTAAGCCAGATAAATTTTGAGTCGGTATTAAGAAACATGTTGTGTATGGTTTTAAGTCTCAGTTATTATGACAAAACAACTCAGATAATGAAATTAAAATTCCTATGATTGATGAATCCATATTCAGAGAATATGACATTAGAGGAATTGTTCCCTCTCAACTAAATGAAACTTCCATTAGTCTCATCTCCAATGCAATTGCTAAAAAATGCAACGTTGAAAATATTAATGAACTAGCTCTTGGTAGAGATGGAAGGCTATCTGGAGAAAAGATATTAAGCCTTCTTTCAAAAGAACTCCAATCTCTTGGAATCAATGTTGTGAATGTTGGGATAGTTACCAGCCCCCTGCTTTATTTCGCGGCTAAACAATTACCTTCAAAATCTGGAATCATGATTACTGGAAGCCATAATCCAAAAAACTATAATGGTTTTAAAATAGTAATTAATGATTCTCCCATTTCAGGTATTGAAATCTTAAATTTGCTCTCCAACAAACCAATCAACAAAATAAATACTGGTAAAGAAATCTTTAAGAAAAATTTAATGGATGAGTACATCCAAGAAGTATTATCACAAGGATTGGAAAAGCCAAAAAAACTTAAAGTTGTTATAGATTGTGGTAATGGTTCAGCTGGTGAAATTGCACCTAAACTAATGCGCTCATTAGGCTATGAAGTGATTGAGCTTTATTGTGAGATTGATGGCAACTTTCCGAATCATCACCCCGATCCTGGAAGAGTGGAAAACCTTCAAGATTTAATTAAGGCAGTAACAGAGAATTCTGCTGATGCAGGGATAGCGTTTGACGGAGATGGAGATAGACTGGGCGTTGTGACTGAAGAAGGGGATATTATTTTTCCTGATCAGCTCATGATGATCTTTGCGAAAGATGTCTTAAAAAATTATCCTGGCAAAGAAATAGTTTTTGATGTGAAGTGCACAAATTTGCTTAGTGAAATTATTAATGAAGCTGGTGGCATTCCATTAATGTCTCCTACAGGTCATTTTCATATAAAAAATGCTCTTAAAAAAACTAATGCGCCACTGGCCGGTGAAATGAGTGGTCACATTTTTTTTAACGATCAATGGTATGGTTTCGATGATGGTCATTACTCTGCTTTTAGGTTATTAGAAATCTTGAAAAAATTAGATATGCCACTCTCTTCTATGTTGAATCAACTACCCAAAGCTCACTCCACGCCTGAATTAAATTTAAATGTTAAAGAAGAAGAAAAATTTAGAGTAGTTGAAGATTTCGTTAATAAAGCTAAATTTGAAGGGGGCTCAAAAGTTACTATTGATGGCCTTAGAGTAGATTTTGAAGATGGATGGGGCTTAATAAGAGCGTCTAATACTACCCCAAAACTTGTTCTAAGGTTTGAGGCTAAAACGCCTTCAAGACTAAAGGAGATAAAAAATATGTTTCTTAATCAATTAAAATTAATTGATGAAACAATTCACATTGATATAAGCTAAAGTTATGTCAAAAGATAGAAAACAAATTATTCTTCAGAGCTTGGCAAAACTCTTAGAAGAAAGAGATGCCACTAAAGTAACTACAGCAGTACTGGCTTCAGAGAGCGGCATTACTGAAGCAGCTTTATATAGACATTTTCCAAGTAAAAGATCGATTTTTTTAGAGTTATTTACATTTTGTGATCAAACAATTTTTCGTAAAGTTGGAGAAATAAAGAAAGATTCTGAAATAGACCCGGAAGAAAAAGTAAGATTGATATTCTTTTTTTACGCAATTTTCTTAGAAAAAAATAAAGGTTTTGCAAGGATATTATCTCGTGAAGCATTGGGCCCAAGTGAACAAAATGTTATAGAGTCTGTAAATCAATTCTATGAAAGATTGGAGCTCTCAATAAAACAATTATTATCTTCAAAAAAAGATTCTTTAAAGCTAACTGCAGGTCAAAGTGCTCATTTCATTACTTCAATGATGGAAGGCATGATTTCAAGATTTATTAGAAATAAATTCAAAGAAACGCCTAGTAGTTATATTGAAAATTATTGGGCTCTTATTTCAAAGAGTATTTTTAAGAGCTAGGCATCTTCATCTAAAAAAAGTTCAAAATAAGAATTTTTGCTATTTTCCTCAACTGGTCTGCCCGTGTCACTATCAACGCGCACATAAGACAGACCCCTTGGAATCTTCCAATCATCTTCAGGAAGGCTTATAAGAGCGGTCTTCATAAAATCAACCCAAGCAGGCAAAGCAATACTTGATCCAAACTCATTATCTCCTAAGGAAGAAAAATCATCTGTTCCAACCCAAACTGTTGTGACCAAATTATTATGAAAACCTGAAAACCAAGTACTAATTGCATCATTGGTTGTGCCTGTTTTTCCAGCAATGTCACTTCGATTTAATACTCTGGTCTTTCTTCCATTGGCGCCCCTTGAAAGAGCCTCTCTTAATATATCTTTTGTAATAAAAGCTACTCTGGGATCAATTGGTTCTAGTAATTCCTTTGTGATGGGTGTTAAGAGATTAAAGGGTTTAATTTCCTCTGTTAATTGTGTTTGAAACCATGGAAAGGCATCAATATTTTTGTTCTTACTTTCTATTTTAGAATTTTGAAAAATAACCTTTCCATTTCTATCAATTATCTTCTCAATAAAAAATAAATCTTTAGGATCCTTAGAATTAACCAAGATACTATATGCCCTTACCATCTCAGCTGGAGAAAAGCTTGATGACCCAAGCGCTAATGATAAATCTGGAGCAAGTCTAGATACAGGGAAGCCAAACCTTGATAGAAAATTATGAGTAAGTGGAATGCCCATTTCTCTTAACAGTTTAATCGAAACCAAATTCACTGATTGAACCAGTGCTTCTCTGAGCCTAATGGGCCCATAAAATTTCTTTGTATAATTTTCAGGCCTCCAACTACTTTCTAGGTTAGAGTCCTCAAAAATAATAGGTGCGTCATTAATTTTATCTGATGCCTTATAACCATTCGCAAAAGCAGATGCATAAATAAATGGCTTAAAGCTAGAGCCAGCTTGGGGATATGATTGCTTGACCCTATCAAAATTACTTTTTGAGAAATTTAATCCTCCAATATAAGTTTTAATTGCTCCAGTTGATGGCTCAGTTGAAATGAATGCCACTTCAGCATCTGGGACTTGATCAAGATAATAACTACCATTTTTTTCTGATAGATGCACTAAATCTCCTAAACGCAGAATGTCATAAAAATTTTGTGGTCGTGGGCCTAATTTATTGATATTTATTTTTGGCCTAGCCCACTTATATGAATCATCCCAAAATAAACTTTTTAATTGAAAAGAATTATTAAGATAGATAATTCTTTCAGGTTTTACATCGATAACTATTCCGCCTGAATGTTTATCTAAATCTACAAGGTCTTCAAAGAAATCTCTGATTACTGACACGTATAGTTGTCTCATGCCTAACTCATCATTAGTTTCAGACTCTTGATATAAGATATCTAAATTTCCTTCTTGTAATTCTGTGATTACTAGTTCAGGAATTTCTGATAGAAGGTTTATTGGTTCCCTCCAACCATGACGTTTATCATAGGCATACAGATTTCTTGCAACGCTCTCAAGAGCGGATTGCTGAAGTGAGGAGTCTATTGTAGTTATAACTGATAAGCCATCTTTGTAAACGGATAAGCCATATCTATCGATCATTGCCTGTCTTGTGATTTCAGCAATATATCTCCCATCTAATGAAAAGCTTGATTCTAATTGCGTCAAGTTGATTGGCTCAGACTGCGCCAGCAAAAACTGTGCTCTGCCAATATATCCAAGCTTATACATTCTTCCTAAAATCCAATTACGCCTGATAATTGTCCTATCAGGTGAGCGGATAGGATTAATTTTGGAGGGAAGCTGAGCTGAGGATGCAATTAATGCAGATTCTGCAAGGGTAAGGTTGTTAATAGATTTTGAAAAGTACTTATTTGCAGCGGCTTCGACACCATATGATCGATTACCTAAAAAAATAGTATTTAGGTATAAAGAAAAGATCTCCTCCTTGGAAGCAGAGCTTTCAAGCTCAAAGGCTAGATATATCTCTTTTATCTTTCGAATAATTTTTTGTTCTCTTGATAATAAGTATCCTCTAACAACCTGCATTGTTATTGTGCCACCCCCGCTTACGATTTCACCTGATTGAATCATTTGGAAGAAAGCTCTAACAAGAGAAGGAATCCTGATACCGATATGCTCAAAAAATTGATCGTCTTCAGCTGCTAAAAATGCATTTTTAAGATTGTTAGGAATATCCTTGTATTCAATAGTCCTTCTTTTTTGATCACCAAACTCTCCAATTAAAACTCCATCAGAGGTTAAAACTTTTAGGGGAATTTGTAATGTGTCTTGATCAACTAAATTAATTTCAGGAAGGCCTGGCTTAATAAGCAAGTACCCTGCCCCAATGACAAGTATTGATGCAAGGGTAGTAATTAGAGCGGCTGATAATGCCCAATTAATTAGTCTAATAAACATACAAATTAAATAATTATGTCTTTAATATTAACTCTAAAATATTTTGATGTGTGAATTAGAATTATTTTACTCCTATAAATGATAGAATCAGCATTCAAAAAAAGCGAAGTATGAATATTTTTATAGTTGGACCTATGGGCTCTGGAAAAACCACTGTCGGAAAGATTGTGGCTGGGGAACTATTCCTTGATTTTCATGATACCGATGCGAAGATTGAAGATACCACTGGAGTCAAAATTGATTGGATTTTTGATATTGAGGGTGAATCAGGTTTCAGGAAGAGAGAGACTGCCATATTGAAAGAAATGGTTGCATTGAATTCTATTGTCCTTGCTACCGGTGGCGGTATTGTAATTGAGGGAGAAAATAGAGAGCTCCTTGCATCAAGAGGTACAGTTTTCTACCTACATACGCCATTAAATACTCAAATTGAAAGGACAGCTAAAGATAAAGATAGGCCTTTATTAAAAGATCAAGATCCAAAAAAAGTCCTAACAGAACTTCAAGAATCAAGACAATCTCTATATGAAGAAGTTGCTGATCATATAATCGATACCGAGAATAAAAGCGGCTCTGAAGTTGCAAACGAAATAGTAAAACTAGTTAAAAATTATGGCTAAAGAGCTATTTGCAGGTCAAAGACAAAATAAATACAAAATTGTAATTAGCAAAGAGGCTATATTAAGAAAAAATCTAGCTCCTCTACTTAAGCAGCATAATAAAACCCTCATTATTTCAGATGATGGAGTCCCACAAAAAATAGTTAGAAAAGTTACCGGGATTTCTAAACCATTTTCCAAAGTTTTTAAAGTTATTCTAGAGCATGGAGAAAATGCTAAATCTGTTCAAAATTTTCAAAAAATATTAAATTATTTGGCTGATAATAATTTTGATAGAACCGATCTAATAGTTGCTGTTGGTGGCGGAGTGGTTGGGGATATCTCTGGTTATGTTGCTAGCTCATACCTAAGAGGTATTGAATTTATACAAATCCCTACAACACTTCTCGCGCAAGTAGATTCTTCTGTAGGCGGAAAAACTGCCATTAATATTTCTGCCGGTAAAAATCTTGTTGGAGCATTCTATAATCCAAAAGGCGTCATCATAGATACAACTGTCCTTAAAACACTTCCAAATAGAGAATTTAAGGCTGGATTAGCAGAGGTAATTAAATATGCCCTAATTGAAAATAAATCTCTTTTTTCATTACTTGAAACCCACGCTAAGAAAATATTATCAATGGAGAATAATGTTATAGAAGAAATAATTTTTAGATCCATTCAAACCAAAGCCAAGATTGTCACCAAGGATGAGAGGGAGAATGGCATTCGTGCGATTCTAAATTTTGGTCATACTTTTGGTCATGCTATTGAAGCGCATGGTAAATACAAAAAGATCCTTCATGGAGAGGCAATTGCAAAAGGAATGAAAATTGCTTCAAAAATTTCATATTTAGAAAATCTTATTACTGAAAAAGACCATACGAAAATTATAGACTTATTGCATTTATATGAATTTGATCTATCTCTTAATCAATACAAATTTCAAAAATTAAAGCCATATATATTTAGAGATAAAAAAATTAAAGCAGGCAAACTCAATCTTGTTTTGCTAAATCAGATATCAAAGGCAATAATTACAAGTTCATTTGATGTAAAAAATCTTCAAAGAGGGCTTAAAGATTAGATTAAGCGGCGTTGGCTGTCGTTGCTTTTAAGAGATCCTTAATGTTTAAAGCCGCAGGTGATACCAGCCAGAATGATGGCGAATATCTATCAAATTCATCTAATATTAATTTAACCCTTTCACTTTTAGTTTCTTTGATATGACGAGTGAGAATTTGTTTTAAAAATTTTCTATGGGATTCCATTTCTTCACTCACAATCCTATCTAAATTAATAAGGCTTCGATTGCATTGATCAAAAAATCTTCTGTCCGTATCAAGAACATATGCAAAACCGCCTGTCATTCCTGCTCCAAAATTAGAACCTACATTTCCCAAAACAGTCACATGGCCACCAGTCATATATTCACAGCAATGATCTCCAGCTCCTTCAATGACAGCAGATGCACCAGAATTTCTTACTGCAAATCTTTCACCAACACATCCACCAACGTAAAGCTCACCACCAGTTGCGCCATACAATGCTGTATTGCCGACTAAAACAGTTGGAGAATCTTGAGAGGCATATTCAGAAGAGCTTGAAATTACTATCTTGCCTCCATTCATACCTTTGCCCACATAATCATTTGCGTCGCCATCTAATTTTAGATTTAAGCCTGCTGCATTCCACACACCAAAACTCTGTCCAGCAGATCCCTTAAAGTTAAGAGTTTGTTTTTGCTTCAAACCTTTTTCACCATACAAAGATGCAATCAAACCAGAAGCTTGAGCTCCAACAGATCTATCTCGATTAGAGATATCATAATAAAAATCTGATGAAAGGCCTTTAGAAATTGTAGATTTTAAATCATGCAGAATCTTTAAATTTAAATGTCCTTTATCCCATGGATCATTTGATAAAGTATTACAGTAATGAGGAGAAATTGATTTTTTATCAGAATATAGGATTGTAGATAAATCAATATTTTCTGTAGAAGGATTATCTTGAGTAATATCTTTTAAATACTGAGTTTGGCCAATTATGGACTCAAGGTTTGGAACACCCAATCTACCTAAAATTTCTTGTACCTCATTTGCAATAAATGTGAAGTAATTAATAACTCGCTCTTTCTCACCAATATAGTGATGATCGATAATATCTCTTCTTTGAGTTGCTACACCTGTAGCGCAATTATTAAGATGGCAAATTCTTAAATATTTACAACCCATTGCAATCATTGGCCCTGTCCCAAAACCAAATGATTCAGCGCCAAGAATTGCTGCTTTGACTACGTCTAAACCGGTTTTCAAGCCACCATCGGCTTGCAGTCTAACTTTATGTCGTAAATTGCTAGCTCTAAGAGCTTGATGGGCTTCAGATAAACCAAGCTCCCATGGAGAGCCTGCATAACGAATAGAAGATAAAGGGCTTGCGCCCGTTCCACCATCATGACCCGAAATGGTTATGAGATCTGCATATGCCTTAGCAACACCAGCAGCAATTGTTCCCACTCCTGGTTCAGACACTAATTTAACTGAAACCAATGCTTTTGAATTTACTTGCTTTAGATCAAAGATCAGTTGAGCTAAATCCTCAATTGAATAAATATCATGATGCGGTGGCGGTGAAATCAAGGTAATGCCAGGAGTTGAGTATCTAAGCTTTGCAATCAACGGATTAACTTTACCTCCAGGAAGTTGACCGCCTTCTCCTGGTTTTGCACCCTGAGCTATTTTAATTTGTAAAACCTCTGCATTTACCAAGTACTCAGGCGTTACACCAAAACGACCAGATGCAACTTGTTTTATTTTTGACATCTTGGAAGTGCCGTATCTTTCTTTAGCTTCTCCACCCTCTCCAGAATTTGATCTTGCTCCCATGCTATTCATTGCTTCGGCTAATGTTTCATGAGCATCTGGAGATAATGCACCCAGGCTCATGCCTGCAGAATCAAATTTTTTTAATAGCTCTTTTGTATTGCAAAGTGCAACCTTGTTTGGTTTTATCGGAAATTTAAGTTCCATCAGATCTCTTAGCATTGCGGGATCTCTGAGATTGACAAGATCTGCATAATCTTTATAAATTTTGTTAGATCCCGTGCTAACTGCTTCTTGAAGTTTTTTTACAACTTCGGGATTATAGGCGTGGTATTCACCACCATGGACAAATTTTAATAATCCACCAAGGCCTATTTCACTTACATTTGAGTTTGCATATTTACTTAAAGATCGCATTTCAGCATCTAAATCTTTAAAAGTCTTGCCCCCTACTCTGCTAACAGTATTTGTAAAAGATAAATCTACAATATCTGAACTTAACCCAACTATCTCATGTAATTGAGATCCTCTATAACTTGAGATTGTTGAGATGCCAATTTTAGAAATAATTTTTAACAACCCTTTATTAATGCCTTTGCGATATTTAGCGCAGTTAGCAGTTGGACTGCCCTTGAGTTCTTTACGATGAGTTAGATCTAGGATTGTTTGGAAAGCCAGCCAGGGGAAAACAGCGGTTGCTCCAAAACTAATCAAGCATGCAATCTGATGAGTATCTCTTGCTGTAGCAGAGCTAACTATCAAGTTAGCATCTGACCTAAGGCCTAATCTAACTAACTCTTGGTGTATGCAACCAACTGCAAGCAAAGCATTAATTGAGAGTTTATTACTGTCAGGCAATTTCTCATTTAAGTGAATGATAATCTTTCCCTTTCGAACTGATGCAACCACTCTTTTGGTTAGCGTGTTTAAGGCATCCCTGAGTTTTGATTTAGGCGAATACTCCAAATCAAAATTTTTGGAGGAAAAATAAGGGTTCTTTAATAGTGCTGAAAGCTTTTTATGTGAAAGGACGGGAGAGGTGCTTACAATTCTTTTTGCATGATCTTTTGATTCTTCAAAAATATTTAACTCAGGACCAAAACATACCTCTAAAGACATAACGCTTGATTCTCTAAGGGAATCAATTGGTGGGTTAGTTACTTGAGCAAATTGTTGCCTAAAATAATCATATATAGATCTTGGCATTGAACTTAACATTGCCAAGGCAGTATCATCGCCCATTGAACCAGTACCCTCAAGACCATCGAGTGCAAGCGGTTTTATTACAGAAACTCTCTCTTCATTAAATAAAGAAAAGAGTTTTGAAGATCTAATAAGTTCAGAGTGAGGAATTTTTTTTATACCTGGTCCCTCAAATGCATCTAAAGTTGATTCAAGATAAATAGCAGATTTTTTTAGCCATTCTCGATAAGGTTTGCTTTGTTTAAGCTGTTCATCGATCATCTTTTGATCAAGAATTTCACCAGACTCTGTATTGACTGCAAAGATTCCACCAGGACCTATACGCCCCCTTTGAAGAATCTCTTCATCTGCAACTGGGTAAATGCCAGTTTCAGAGGCTACTGTAATCATCCCATTAGTAAGTACTTGGAATCTCGCAGGCCTTAAGCCGTTTCTGTCCAAAACACAGATTGCCCATTCTCCATCTGACATGACAATCCCAGCGGGGCCATCCCAAGCCTCCATATGCATTGAATTATATTCGTGGAAAGCTCTAACTTCTGGATCCATTGTGTGAATGTTTTGCCAAGCAGGAGGCAAGACCATTCGAATAGATCTAAAGAAATTAATTCCTCCTTTTACCAGCAACTCAATCATATTATCAAGGGCTGATGAGTCAGAGCCTGTTTCATTAACAAGTAATTTGAATTGACTAATACCTGGTATAAGGGGAGTTGAAAATTTCGAGGCACGAGCTTTAACCCAATTTCTATTTCCTCTAATTGCATTGATTTCACCATTATGCGCAAGAAGCCTAAAAGGTTGAGCCAAGTGCCAGCGTGGTTGAGTGTTTGTAGAAAATCTTTGATGGAATAAACAAACCTTAGCTGTAAATGATTTTTTGGCTATATCTGTATAAAATCTACTAATAGCATCTGGCAGCATCAAGCCCTTATAAACAATTGTTTGGCTTGACATACTGCAGATGTAAAACTCCTCATCATTGTTATGTAATTCTTCAATCTTTTTTCTAGCTTGCAGAAGGCAGGCTTCAAATCTTTCTTTATTAAAATCTTTTGAGATTGGCGTTATGAATATTTGATTAATTTTCGGCAAAGATTCAAGCGCTATTTCACCAAGAACAGTTTTGTTGATGGGTACATCTCTAACGCACTCAAAAATTAAATTTTCAGATTTAAGAATTTTTTTTATGTTTGATAAGTCTTTATGCAGAGCGGTAGACGAAAAAATCTGAGCCACACCAAATAATTCTGGTAATTTAATCTTTAATTCTTTTTTTATTCTCTTTTGAAAAAATTTTTGATTCAAATCAAATAATAGACCGCAGCCATCTCCAGTTTTACCATCTGCCCCGATCGCTCCTCTATGCGTCATGCTTGTTAGACCAGCAATGGAGCGTTTAACCACATCTCTATTTTGTATTCCATGTCGATTTACTATGAGCCCAAAACCGCAGTTATCCTTAGCTTGAGATTCTTGGTATAACGATATATTTGTATTGTGTTGTGGCATAAAGTTATACATATTAACATGAAAATGTCATACTATGTCATACATACCACGCAGAACTAAAACAATTCAATGAGCTCAAAAAATAAACAATATAAAATTGAAAAAGGTTTGATGCTTTTTACTCAACCGCGTTCTCCCTACTTTTATGGAAAAATTAGATTAAATAGGAAGTATGTAACTAAATCATTTGCTCCAATAACAGATTTAGAAGAAGCAAAAGTTATGCTGTTTGAATGGCGTAAAGAGCTTTTAACACCAAGCACTATACCAACTTCTACAATACCCTCTCCAGAAAATTTTAAATCAAGATCAGAATATGTTGAAGATGCTCCTCTTGAAAATGATTTTCAATTTCTAGAAGTCGGTCGTTATGATCCCAATAAAAAAAATATAGAGGAAAGAAAAATTAATTTTGTTGAAATTTATGGTGATTACAATCAATCAGAGGCATCCAATCAATCTCATCGATGCCTCGATTGTGGAAATCCATATTGTGAATGGAAATGCCCAGTCCATAACTATATCCCCGATTGGTTAAAGCTTGTAAATGATGGAAATATAATGGGGGCAGCTGATTTATGCCATCAAACAAACTCTCTTCCTGAAATGTGTGGGAGAGTCTGTCCACAAGATCGTTTATGTGAGGGGGCCTGCACACTCAATGATGGATTCGGTGCTGTGAGTATTGGCAATATTGAAAAATATATTACAGATAAAGCAATAGATATGGGGTGGAAACCAGATCTAAGTAACAGAACTTGGACCAACAAAAAAGTTGCAATTATTGGGGCTGGTCCTGCAGGCATCGGATGTGCAGATATACTCATAAGAGCAGGAATCAATTGTGATGTGTTTGATAAACAACCAGAAATTGGTGGTTTACTAACATTCGGAATTCCAGAATTTAAATTAGAAAAAAGTGTCGTGCGACGGCGACGGCGAATTCTTGAAGAAATGGGTATTAAGTTTCATCTTAATAAAGAAATTGGTAAAGACATTTCTTATAAGAAACTGCATGAGAAATATGATGCAGTATTTCTTGGAATGGGGACCTACACTTCGTTAGAAGGAGGCTTTGAGGGAGAGGATTTACCGCAATCACATAAAGCAATTAATTATCTTATTGGGAACACAAATTATCTTTTAAAATTCCAACAGAAAGCATCTGACTATATTAATTTTAAAGGCAAGGATGTAGTAATTTTAGGGGGCGGTGACACTGCGATGGATTGTAATAGAACTGCCATCAGGCAAGGCGCAAAATCTGTAACTTGCTTGTACAGACGAGATGAAGAAAATATGCCTGGCTCTAGAAGAGAGGTGATAAATGCTAAAGAGGAAGGTGTTCAGTTTGAGTTTAATATTCAGCCAATAGAAATCATTGGAGAAAAGAGTGTTCAGGGCATAAAAACCATACAAACAAAATTAGGTGAGCCAGACCAAAACGGAAGAAGAGTGCCCATGCCAATTCAGGGTAGCGAAAAAATCTACCCTGCGGACGAAGTTGTAATTGCCTTTGGTTTTAGGGCCAATCCAGCAGATTGGTTTAAAGATTTTAAAATCAAAACTGACAAGTCTGGCTTGGTAATTGCTCCAGAGCAACAAGAATTGAAATTTCAAACCTCCAATCCAAAGATTTTTTCTGGTGGAGATATGGTTAGAGGCTCTGATTTAGTTGTGACTGCTATATGGGAAGGAAGAGAAGCGGCTAAAAGTATCATACAATTCGTTTCATAAATGAAAAATTCAAAATTTTTAAGAGCACTAAACCTTCAAACACACTCAATTCCCCCAGTTTGGTTTATGCGTCAAGCAGGCAGATATCTTCCTGAGTATCAAAAAATTAGAAAAAATTACTCTAACTTCCTTGATATGTGCAAACAGCCAAAAACATGCGCTGAACTAGCATTGCAGCCAATTGATAGATTTAGTTTAGATGCTTCCATTCTTTTTTCTGATATCTTGACGATACCTGATGCATTAAATCTTGGCCTTGCTTTCCACGAGGGTGAGGGTCCAAAATTTAGCAATCCAATATCATCTCCTCAAGACATTAAAAAATTAATATCCTTTGACGTTAACGCTATTGGCTATGTATTCAAGGCCGTTGAAGAGACTAAAAATCTATTGCCCAAAGATCTACCTCTTATAGGTTTTTGTGGCAGCCCTTGGACGCTCGCAGCATATTCAATTGAAGGTGGAGGCTCAAAAGATTTCAAAAAAACAAAAAGCTTTATGGCAAATCATCCAACGGAGCTTCAAGAATTTTTAGAAATTCTCAGCAATGCTTGTTACGAATATTTAAGACAGCAAGTGCTGAGTGGTGTTAATGCGCTTCAAATTTTTGATTCATGGGCAGATTTGTTATCAGGAAATGATTTAGAAAGATTTTCATTAAAATATACTCGAATGCTTACACATCTTTTAAAAACAGATCCAGTAACGGCCGATATTCCAATTATCTTATTTGAAAAATCACCCAATAAAAAAATTACAGATATTCTTTTTGAAGAAATAACATGCGCAAGTCTTTATTGGCAAGAAGATTTAGAAAGTGTCGCTAAAGATCTTAGAGATAAGTACGCTATACAGGGAAATCTTGATCCAAAAGTATTGCTAAAGTCTGATGAGTCAATCTGGCATGAAACCCAAAAAATTTGCAATATTATGAAAGAATATCCAGGATTTATCTTTAATCTCGGTCATGGAATCACGCCTGATATTGATCCTAATAAAGTCAAGGTAATGATTGATGCTTTAAGACAATAGTGCCTATAAACATGCCTTGCAAAGAAATAATAAATATTTACTTATGAGTAAAAAAATAGTCAGATCTAAACTTTTTGGTTATCATTAAAGCACTTTTTATATTTTATTTTTTCATGGAGAAAATATGTTAACCAAAAATTTTTTTAATATGCTCTTTGCGGCTATTTTATTTAGTGTGGCGCCTTCAACCTTTGCGCAAACTCTCGAAGAAGTTGTTGTGACAGCACAAATAAGAGAGCAAAGCCTTCAAGATGTACCTATTTCTGTTTCTGCCATTGATGGTGAGGCTATTGAGGATAGAAGTGTTGATAATCTTCAATCACTTTCAGCATCCGTGCCAAACTTTTATGTTGCTGAAACTCAAATTGACACATCAATTTCTATTAGAGGCGTTAGATCTGGAGCCAATAAAGGGTTTGAGCAATCTGTTCCATTGAACTTTGATGGGATTACTTATCCTAGAAGTCAATTAGCTAGAACGCCGCTTGTTGATTTGCAAAGGGTTGAGGTACTACGTGGACCGCAGCCAACTCTATTTGGTAAAAATGCCGTCGGTGGTGTTGTTAGTGTTACTTCTGCAAAACCAACTGATGAATTTGAGGGTAAATTTTCTACCTCTCATGAATCCGAGCATGATGAATCCCAATCACTCTTAGTGTTATCAGGGCCACTTTCTGACAATTTACTTGGAAGATTGACCATTTCAACTAGAGAAATGGATGGGTGGATTACCAATCAACGAATGAAAAGATTGGAACCGCAAAGAGATGAAACATATATTAGAGGCCAACTTGCCTGGACATCTGGTGATGTTGACTACAATCTTAAGGTTGAAACAGCTGATTTTGACTCAGTAGGATATGCCATGGAGGCAATAGCTCCTCAAGATGGGTACGGTCTTGTTTTTGCAGGTCCAATTGCCGTTGAGACAAATGAAGATTGGGTTAGATCTAGTGGAGAAACTTTCAGTCAAAATACAATGGATAACTTCGTGTTAACTGCTAACTACCCAATGGATGGTGGTGGTACATTAACCTCAATTACTGGGCATGTTGAATATGATTCCTATGAGGTCCTAGATGTTGACTATGTTGGTTTAGAGATTCTTGATGGAACAAATCAAACAGAAAAATATGATCAATGGTCTCAAGAAATTCGTTATACCTCTGCTGGCGGTGAAGATGTTGACTACATCATTGGTGCTTATTTTCAAACTGCAGATGTTGATGTCACAGACTATGTTCCATTAGGCTCCTTCTTAGCTCTTGCCGGTCCTCCAGTTTCTTTGCTTGTTGGAACAAATTGGGACAGGCTTTATGCACAATCATCTGATATGTATTCTGTGTTTGGTCAAGCTGATGTCAATTTACAGGGTAACTGGAACTTAACTGTTGGAGCTAGATACTCAAGTGAAGATAAAGATGGAAGCAGAAAACTGACATTAGATGGAACAGGTACAGCGCTTGCAAACTCACCCTTGCTGAATGTTTTATGGGGAGCTGTCTTAAACGTTGGTCCTCATAACGTTGCTAGTAGCAGAAGCGAAAACTCATTTGATCCAATGGTTCGATTGAGCTATGAGCTATCGGATGACTCTCAAATGTATGTGTCATACACAGAAGGCTCAAAAGCTGGAGGCTTTGATATTCGAGGTAATTCAGTACCTGGTACACCACTTATCTCAAGTGCTGGTGGCTGGGAATTTGAAGAAGAAGAAGCAACTAATATCGAATGGGGATACAAGATGAAGTCTGATAGAGCCCAATTTGACTTTACCTACTTCACTACAGAGTACGATGACCTGCAAACAAGTGTGTTTGATGGTGTTCTAGGCTTCAAAGTGGGAAATGCTTCAGCTGCAGAATTAGATGGATTTGAGATGCAAGGAAGATATCTGCTCTCAGACGGCTTAGAGTTTTATGCGTCTCTTGCAAGCCTCAATTATGAATTTACTGATTGGAAAAATAGCCAGTGCGCTTATGGAGAAGCTCCTACCAATGGTATTTATTGTGACAGGTCTGGCGCTAGTGTAATCTTTGCACCTGAAGATACAGGAAATATAGGTTTTGACTATGAGACAGTGCTTTCAAATAACTGGGTCTTTGATGCTAACCTAAATGTTGATTATTCATCTGAATACTATATAACGACTAACTTAGATAAAAATATCGAAGAAGGGGGTTATTCAAAAGTTGGTCTAGTGCTTGGTCTAGAAAGTTCAGATGGTAGGTGGAGAGTATCGCTTATTGGCGATAACCTAACAGACGAACGAATAAAAGTTGTTGGTGGAACAATTCCACTAGCAAGAACATTTGTAAGACTTGCCTCTGGTGGAGCCTTAGATGGACTTGCATATGATGCAATCTATGATCGGCCAAGAAATATCACTATTAAGTTAGATTATAATTTTTAATCTAGTTAAGTTAAGCAAAAACCCAAAAAGCCCCGCTATATAGCGGGGCTTTTTTTGCCTACAATCTTTCGATTAAAATAGCTGTGCCAGCTCCAGCTGCTCCGCTGGTGGCAACAATACCAATAGCTAGATCTTGTCTTTCTAGCTCATCAATCAATGTCGACATCATGATGGAACCAGTCGCTCCCATGGGATGACCAAGAGCAATGCAGCCACCATTAACGTTTAGTTTTTCATCGTCTATATTTAATTCTTGCTGACAATGAATCATAGTCGAGGCAAAAGCTTCATGTATCTCAAATAAATCTACATCTGCAACTTGGAGTTTATTTTGTTCAAGTATTTTTTGTGTGGCCAACATACAGCCTGATAACACTAATAACGGATCATCATTAACGGTTACAACGGAAATAATTTTTGCACGTGCCTTCTTACCATTTTCCTGAATTTTTTTATTTGATAGCAATGTCATGGATGCCGCATCTGCCATTGCAGGAGAATTACCTGCGGTGTGTACATGTAAAATTTCTTTCAGTTCAGGAAAAAGATTTAACTGCGCTTTATCTATCCCCTGCTCTCCTAGTTTTTTAAAACTTGGGTCCAATAAAGCCAAGCTTTCAATACTTGTATCTGGTCTTATGCATTCATCCTCAACACAATGAATCGATTTGGCCTTATTGATTACTGGGATAATAGACTTAAAGTGATTATTTTTTTGAGCATTTAAGGCATTCTGCTGTGATTTTAATGCCTGTATATCTACGTCATCTCTAGAGATATTAAAAAGACTAGCTATCAGGTCAGCCCCACTACCCATTAAAAAAATCTTTGCTTGACCAGCTATCTTGATGTCATTCCAAATTGCTGCTTCATCAGAGAGCATGGGCACCCTAGACATCATTTCCACTCCACCAGCAATAATATTATCCGCTTGCTGAGATTGAATTTTTAAATGGCCAAGATTTATTGCATCCAAGCTTGAAGAACAAAATCTGTTCACAGTAAGGCCTGAAATTGAATCTGGGTACCCAGAAAATAATGTCGAAGTTTTCGCAATATTGCCTGCTTGCTCACCATACTGAGTGACGCAACCTAATATCACCTCATCAATAAAATTTAAATTTAAGAAATTTTTCTTTTCAATATCCTTATATAAAAAATCCAATAATTCATATGGATTCAACTTATTCAGCCCACCTTTCTGATTGGCTCGGGCTCTAGGCGTCCTAATTGAATCAACAATGTAAACAGGATTCATCAATCTACTATTTTAAATCGCTTTTTTGAGCCCAGGTAGCATGGGTACCAGAGCATATCTGGTGTGGTAAAGGAATGTCACAAACTGGTCCCTGCTCAATATTTTTTGCATCAAATAACAAACAGGATGAGGTCTTCTCTCTAACATCATTGCTGATAGTTACTAAGTAACCATCATCTTCATCAACTGCAACTGTTTTGGGTGCAAAACTAACTTCACTAATAAAAATATGCTCTGGGAAAATATATTTACTGAAAGAGCTTTTTTGATGATCATGTTTGGTGATCCCATCAAAAGTGAAATGACCCTTCGTGGGGACCATACTATAAGTGTATCTATGCTCTATGCCTGCAATACGCTGATTGATCACACCAAACTCTATTGTTTCATTGCAAATATCTTCTTCAGTTGTAACTCCTGTTTTTAAGTTAAATTTCCATCTATGTAGCCTAGGTTTTAACAGAGAGAAATCTAAAAAAGCCATCATACGCTCAAGCCCTGGTGGTGCATCGACATAGTTTTCTGGCCACGGGTGTTCTTGAAAATATCCCTCTAATATCAACTCATCGCCAACCTCATAAGCGTTATTCCAATGCAGTACATAAGTTGGGTCAGCTTCAAACCACTTGATGTCCTCAGGATTTCCATATCTAGGAATCACTGCAAATCTTGAAGGCAAGTCATGCAATCTTGTGGCATGAATTCCTTTCTTAAGCATCTCCTGATCCCAAAAAAGAGGTAAATCATTAATAATCGAATAATTGTTGCTAAACGCCATGTCATGAGGCAGTCTTGGACCAGGCAGTTCGACTGGAATAAAGTGATTTAGATTTTTATTTTTATCAACCACTCCGTAGTTTAAAAATGGGGCATGTTTTGAATAATTAAAAAATAAAAGTTCGCCTGTTGCCAAATCAACTTTTGGATGGGCTGATAAGCCTCCTGAAGGTACCCATGATGCTTTATTTTGAGTTTCTAATGTGTAAGGGTCTAATTGATAGCCCTCTCCACATTGATAAAATGTTGAAAGCGGCTCTCCTCCATGAACAATAATATCAGTTGAGGATGAGTCTTTAATTCCACCTTGCGCACCCCATCCAGGAAGCATAGATGAGCCTGTTCTCTCCATGAGACCAGCCCACATTGATTTTCCCATTTGCTGTTCAACTAAAAATCCTTCGGTTCGAATAAATTTATTTACATAATTTGCTTTGCCATTGTCAAAATTAATTGAATGGATCATTCCATCCCCATCAAAAGGATGAAAGCGACCAATAGGTTCATGAACCTGGTTTTCAGTATTTCTATAGTAAGCCCCCTCTATGTCCTCAGGAATATCACCCAGCGCTTTTAAATCAGTTACTTCATACTCATCGTAATTAGGCACCCATGCATCCTTCAGATATGGATGATCATGGGTTTTAATTGAAGATTGAACGGTATTTGTTTTCTTAGTTTCCATGCTCTACCCCTGCAAGAACTCAGATTCAAGTTTCTCTACTATAGATTCTACGCTTTCTATATTTTTAATTAAACCAACGCCCTGTCCTGCTGACCAAATGTCTTTCCATGCCTTAATCTTATCTTGTGAGGCAGAAACATTAAAACCATCAGTATTTGAGTCCAGATTATCTGGATCTAAATTGTTTTTAATGATGCTGTCTTTTAGATAATAGGCTTCCGCTCCGGTAAAAAGGTTGGTCATTCTTAAATCATCGTAAGTTGAATTAATAATCATGGATTTATATTCATCAACTGCATTACTCTCTTTAGCTGAAATAAACCTTGTACCCATATAACTAAGATCTGCGCCTAATAATTTAGCTGCTCTAATATGGTGTCCGGTAGAAATTGAGCCAGCTAAAACTATAAGCCCATCAAAAAACTCTCTTACATATGCTGTGAATGAGAATGGGGAGAGAGATCCAGTATGGCCCCCTGCTCCATGACAAATAAGAGCCATGCCATCGACATTCATTTCAGCGCAGCGGCGAGCAAAATTAATATTATTAACATCAGCTATTACCTTGCCTCCATAAGCATGCACTGCATCTATAACTCTTTCGGGACTACCTAAAGCAGTGATTACAATTTGAGGCTGAAATTTTTTAATTAAGTCTAATTCCCCTGAAAATCGATCATAGGTCTTGTGAGTGATCATATTAAATGCCCATGGATTTGATGTAGAGCTACTGATTTGCTCCATCCACTCCTCAAGCTCCTCAATTGTTCTCGCATTAGGTCCTGGAAAAGATCCAACCAATCCTGCGTTGCTGCTGGCTATCACTAATTCAGGTCCAGAAACTAGAAACATAGGAGCTACGATTACAGGCAATCGTAATTGATCGATTAATTTATTATTTTGCATATGCGTAGTAAAAATCCTTATTTAAGTTTATTACAACTCTTATATATTTACTCGCCTAGGTTATTCTTTTGAATGTTGAGCAATCATGCATATAATTAATGAATGCAAGAACGAGTTTACATTTTGGGGGGCTATCAATCTGACTTTGCCCAAAATTGGCATAGAAATGAATTGGATCTTTTGGATGTATTCCAAGAAACAATCCATCAAGGATTAACATCTGTTGATTTGGAACCTCAAGATATTGATGTTGCCCATGTTGGCAATTTCACAGCTGAATTATTTTGTAACCAAGGTCATTTGGGTGGTTTTTTTGTCTCTTCTCATCCAGATTTTTTTGGACTGCCTTCCTCAAGACATGAGGCAGCTTGCGCTTCAGGGAGCATTGCAACGTTAGCAGCATGCGCTGAAATTGAATCAGGCAGATACGAACTAGCTGCAGTATTGGGAATTGAACAAATGAGAAATGTTTCAGGAGAACAGGCCGCTCAAAATATTGGGGGCCCTGCAATGCGATCTGGTTTTGAATGCCAAGGTGTGCAATACCCATGGCCTCATATGTTCAGTGAGCTTACTAATGAATATGATAAAAGATATGGCATCAATGAAGATCATCTCTCGAAAATTTCAGAAATTAACTTTGCCAATGCTAAGAAAAATCCAAACTCTCAAACTAGAGGATGGACTTTTGAATCAGATACTTTTACAAGATCAGATAACGCAAACCCTGTAATTGAAGGTCGGACCAGAAAAATGGATTGTGGTCAGGTAACTGACGGTGCAGCTATTATCTTCTTAGCAAGTGAAAAAAAAGCTAAAGAATATGCAAAAGCAAGATCAATAGATATTAAATCAATTCCTTATATCAAAGGCTGGGGTCATAAAACTGGTCCAATTACATATCAAGAAAAAATCGATTTTAGTCAGGAAAAAGATTACGTCTTTCCGCATGTAAAAAGGGCTATTGACGACGCTTTTTCAAGAGCAGGGATGAAGGGGGTAACAGACATTGATGGCATTGAAACTCATGACTGCTTTACATCAACCGAATACATGGCGATTGATCATTTTGGTATTACAAAGCCTGGAGAAAGCTGGAAAGCTATTGAATTAGGTGAAATAGAGATTGGTGGAAAGATTCCAATTAATGCAAGTGGCGGTCTAATAGGTTTAGGGCATCCGGTGGGTGCGACAGGTGTCAGAATGCTACTTGATTGCTATAAACAATGTACTAATAGTGCTGGTGACTACCAAATTGAAAACGCAAAAAACATATCAACCTTAAATATCGGCGGTAGTGCTACAACGGTTGTTAGTTTTGTTGTTGGAACTGCTTAATTAAATAAATCTTTTAGTTCGCGTCTTAAAACTTTACCCACAGGATTTTTTGGTAATACATCTATAACCCTCAAGTCCTCAGGCATTTTATATTTTGCAATTTGCTTATCTTTTAAAAATTCAATGACTTCATCTAAAGTTAATGTTTCGCCTTCAACAACTACTGCAACAACTCCTACTTTTTCTCCCAAAATTTCATCATCATAACCAGTTACAGCGACCTCTAACATTTTTGGATGCGAGCTAAGAAGGCTGTCTAACTCCTCTGGAGAAATATTCATTCCACCCCTAATAATAAGATCTTTGCATCTGCCGCAAAATTTATAATATCTTTTTTCCGTGTCATCTGGAGAAATCTCAAATAAATCCCCAGTCCTGAAATAGCCATCTTCATCGAAAACTTCTGCGTTTGCCTCAGGAGCATTCCAATAACCATCAAAAACAGTTGCACCAGAAATAAGAAGTTCGCCAGGCTGCTCTGGCTCTAGTATTTCCTCATTAGTCTCAACACTAACTAATTTTGTTTTTACCAACCTTGAAACTGGATTGCTCCAATCCAGTCCATCTACTCCAAAACGAGGGAAATATTTCGCTCTTAAGTTTGGGTCCTCAATTTCATTTCGAGCACTGAGCAACGTTGCCCCCTCATTAGATCCAAAAATATTTTGAACTGTTAGATCATATTTATTTTGAAAGGTTTCAACCATCCACTCTGAGAGCGGCGCCCCTCCACATCCTATGCATCTCAAGCTGCTCAAATTCTGTTGATCAAGGATGGCTGGATTATTAAGTAGCATATTCATGATTGCAGGAGGTGCAATTGTGTATTTAATGTTCTCGCTAGAAATTTGAGTCAGGAAAACATTGAGATCAAAAGGATGATGTTGAACAAGCTTTCCCTTGCATAGTAACCAGTTAAACAAGAATCCTCCGATGCTTGCCATATTAATCATTGGAAAAGGGTTGAGTAATGTATCACCCTGCTCAGTTTCTGATACAAATGCAGCAGCTTTAGCCATTGGCAACCAAAGGTTGTGACTGCGCGGAACACCTTTTGGAGTACCAGTAGTTCCTGAAGTCCAGCAAATGGTAAAAATATCATCTGCTGTGATGGGGTTATCCTTTGCATACAATTGCTGACTTTCCATGAGTTCGCTTGAAGGATTTGATGTATTTAGATCAACAAAACCATCGACTGCACCTAATGAAAATTTAATTTCATCTTTAGTAAATAACGAAGAAAATTGCTTGGCGTGAGCCTTATCGCTGAATTTTGAAATACTAACAAAGGCCCTTGGATTGGTCTCATTGATAATGCTAGTAATCTCAAATGCACCATATTGCATTGGAATCGGAGAGCAAACTATTCCAAGTTTTGATAGTGCTAAATAGACTATTGGTAGTTCTACAACATTTGGTAATTGTATGATAACGATATCGTCCTTTCTGAGCCCCTGCTCATAAAAAATAGTTGCATATCTCTCAACAGTTACATTGATCTCGTTAAAAGATAGCCTCTTTGGAGCATCACCTGTAATTGTTTTGCGATTTTCTGGGTCAACAAGGGCTTCTTGATCGCCGCATAAAACTATAGCCTCTTGAAATAAAGAATATAATGTATCTTCACCCCACCATCCTTTATTTATATAATCTTCAATTCTATCTTTGTTAGTAAGTATCATGCATATCTTGTTTTTTACATTAAATAATTCATTTTAACTTACTATAATAATTATCTAGTCTCCAGAATTTTAACTTTTCAGCAAAAATAATTTGAAAAGAAGTGTCATTAATAAATTAAGATGAAATTAAGCTCATTTCTTTAATAGCTAAATCCACTTCAAAATCTCTTCCAAATCCGGCTATGCTAAGGTCTCTAATATTCTTTGCTTTCATTGATGCTGCAGAAAATCCAGAGCTTCTTTTGAGATCTTTAAAAAATATTTCATACTCTTGCCATTGGTCTGAAACATCAAATGACTGACTGAAATATGACCAGGGTGGAATTTTTAAACCTCTAAGAGTGACATGAATTTCATAGGTTTCATTATTTCCCTTAGCTTTAAATCTAATGCCTTTGAAATCATTGCTATTAATATCAATTCTATTTGACAGTCTTACAAACCCGCCATTGTTATCAGTGGAAACATTTCCGTTCATTATAAAAACGCCGTCTGAGTGTTTTATAGTTAATTCAGACACTCCGCCCATAACCTGATCAGTTACTCCGCTCCAGTTACCTGGATCATTAAGAGACTTGGTAAATGAATTCATAGATAAAAATATAAAGAAAATAATGTGTAGTTTCATGCTTGATTCTTGAAAAGATTTTTAATTTTTAGATTAAATTATATAATCAAAAAATTAAAGTGGGCCCTCAAAATTTATACCTACTTTACTTAACCTTGAAATTAATGGGTTGCCCAGGCCTGAGGCACTTGTTAGAACTCCTCCATATTCTTTTCCACCCGGAAGAGCATCTTCATCTTCAATTAAACAAAGTGCGCATTCAGAAACTAGTTTGGAGGTCACTTTATAACCAGGGTCTCCTTTACCATTCATATTGAATACCGACTTAGTTCCATCATCTGTTTCAACTATATATTTGCAATCAAACCATCCATTCTCTTGAACACTTTCTGATGGCCCTTCTCCAGGCTTGGGCAAAAAAGGTTTCACCAATCTTTTTAGCGGTGATAGAAGAACCAAAACAGATAGACCTGTCAGAATTAGTGATTTGGCGGCACTGAACCAGCTCTTGTGAAAGGCATGCTCTTGATAGGTAAAATTAGATCCATAAGATTCCTGCCTTAATGCAAGTAAGGCCTCTGTTCTTCTTACAACTCTTGTGTTTGCGGTGGCCATAATAAAAGGTCCTGACCATGCGCTAATTTCTAGTTTTTTTGCAATGCCCACTCTGTCACCGCTAAGTTGCTTTTGCTCATCGGAATAAGAGTCTTTTGGATTAAGCAAAAATGGATCTGTAAGATCATCGCCAAGATCTAATTCTCCCATAGAGAACATTGTCTCAAGGGTTCCTCCTGATGCCCCTCCCTTATATGAATGAAATGATTCTATTCTTTTAATTGGTTTTGCAAGGGTTTTAGCTGAGAAAAAAGTTCCTAAATCAGATGGTATTGAGTCAAATCCACATGACGGAATGATCCTAATTCCTTTTGCTGATGCCTCTGCATGATGCTTCCCTATTAAACCCTTAACCCAAAAGTTTTCACCTGTAATGTCTACATAATGAGCATGATTCTTGATGCATGATGCTACCAATTTAGATCCATATCTATGAAAAGGTCCGGTTGTAGACAAGATTACTCTTGCTCTTGAGGTCATGTTATCTAGAGCGCTTTCATCATCTGAATCAGCTATCAAAATTTCTACTTTTGTTTGATTATCTTGAGCAACTTCCTGCAGTTTTGTTAAGTTTCTTCCTGCTATTGCCCACGTCACCGTTGTGTTTAATGATTGAAAATATTTAACACAAAGGGTTCCAGTAAACCCAGTGGCCCCATAAATAATAATATCTATATCTTTATGCATTTTTAAAAATTGTTGAGTTATTTATTAGCAAATAATAAAGTGAATAACGTTTGGAGTAAATTATGAAAATACTTGCAATAGGTGGTTGTGGAAGCATGGGTCGTTATGCCATGAGAGCAGCCCAAAACTTTAGCTCTGTTGATCAAATTATCATTGCCGACGTTAATAAAGAAAGTGCTGAGTTTTTTGCGGCAAGTTTAAATCAAAAAATTTCTTCAATTCAACTTGATGTCAATGATGCTAGCGCACTAAAACAAGCCATGGAAGATATCAATATTGTTGTAAATACATGTGGTCCTTATTTTAAGTTTGGATCTCCTATCCTTAGAGCTGCAATATCTTCAGGTTGTAACTACATAGATATATGTGATGATTGGGAACCTACAATCGATATGATGAAGCTGGATGCTGAAGCCAAATCAGCTGGCGTGTCTGCAACTATTGGGCTTGGTGCAAGCCCTGGACTAACAAATTTGATGGCGCTCATCGCTATACGTGAATTAGATGAAGTAACTACAGTCTATACCGGTTGGGACATTGGTGGGACCTCGCTAGATGAAAATGCAATGCAGCAATCTGAAAATGCAGCGATGATGCATGGAGTTGAGCAAATGACGGGGCAAGTCAAAGTATTCCAAAATGGAGCTTTTAAAATGGTCAAGCCTCTTCAGAAAATCAACGTCAACTACCCAGGATTAACTAATTTTAATGGGAATATATTTGGCCATCCTGAAGCAATAACTTTTCCACATTATTTTCCAAAACTTAAAGACTCAATCAATCTTGCCCATGGGGGTCATGCTGACTTTCTTATCCTTAAATCTATAATGGGTTTAGTAAACTTAAGATTGCTAAGCAAGCTAAGGGCGGCTAATTTATTTTCTTTGCTAGAAAGCAAGCAATCTACTCAAAAGAGAACTAAAGGCGTTGATTATCCTCCGGCTATGTATGGTTTTGCTCGTGGCATCAAAAATGAAATACCAGCAAGTGTGGGAGTTTGCATGCCGAGCCATACTGAAGACCCAGATATGAATGAGAAAATTAAAAATATAGGCATGGGAGAAATTACTGGCATCCCATTGGCTTGCGGCATTAAGATGCTAGCTGAAGGTCGCATAAATCAGGCTGGGGTATTGGCGCCTGAAGCTGGTCACATAGAACCTAATGGCTTTATAAGTGACGTTTTTGAAGAAATATCAAAGGCATTAGGATTGCCAAGCGGCAGTCTTAGCGACTCGATACAGATTACCCGTTCTTGGTAATTCTTTGGGCCTACTTTGGGTCAAATATTGCACCAACTTAAACAAAAAATTTGTTAGGATTGCTATAAAATAAATAGGACTTCGTATGAAAGACAAATTAAATTTCTATATAAACGGTAAATGGGTTGAATCAGAATCAAATGAAAAAATTGAGATTATCAATCCAGCAAATGAAGAGCTCATAGGGCATGTTGCTTCTGGCACAAAAGATGACATAGATCGAGCAGTATCCGTGGCATCTGATGCTTTTAAAACCTATCAATTTACAACTAAGGAAAATCGAATTGAGATCTTAAATAATATTATTACTGAATACGAAAATCGGTACGATGATTTGGTTCAAGTTATCACAGAAGAAATGGGTGCCCCCACCTGGCTTTCACAGAAAGCTCAAGCATCAACAGGAATTAAAAATTTACATGAAACTTTGGATGCTCTAAAAGAATATGAATTTGAAAAAAAAGAAGGTGATTACACATTAATAAGAGAGCCTATTGGTGTAATAGGCATGATCACGCCATGGAATTGGCCCATGAATCAAATTACTACCAAAGCATCAGCCGCTCTTGCAGCAGGATGTTCAATGGTGTTAAAACCTAGTGAAATTTCTCCATATTGTGCACTCCTGCTTGCCGAGATATTTGATAAAGCTGGAGTACCAGCAGGTGTGTTTAATGTGGTGAATGGATACGGTCCAATTGTAGGAGCTGCCTTATCAGACCATCCAGATGTTGCCATGATGTCTTTTACAGGATCAACTGAAGCCGGAATTGCAGTGGCTCAAGCATCTGCCGTTTCAGTAAAAAGAGTGCATCAAGAGCTTGGGGGAAAATCTTCAAATATTATTCTGGATGATGTTGCTGATCTAGAAAAATCTGTGAAGGGCGGTGCCGGGCATTGCTTCTTAAACTCAGGACAGTCATGTAATGCACCAACAAAAATGTTGGTTTCTGAGAAAAATTATGAGAAAGCTGTTGAAGTTGCTGCTCAAACTGCAAATAGTACAACTGTTGGTGATCCGTGGGGAGAATTTAGAATTGGGCCTATTGCGAACAAACCTCAGTATGAAAAGATCCTTAGAATGATCAAAATAGGTATTGAGGAAGGTGCAACTTTAGTTGCTGGAGGCCTTGAAAAGCCAGAGGGTTATGAGAAGGGTTATTACGTAAAACCAACCGTATTCGCAAATGTTACCAATGACATGACCATTGCAAGAGAAGAAATTTTTGGTCCAGTCTTATCAATTCTAAAATATAATTCAGAAGAGCAAGCGATTGAGATGGCCAATGATACTGAATATGGGTTGGCTGGCTACGTTCAAGGTGAGCCTGTTCATGCTAATCAAGTTGCAAGAAAGATTAGAGCTGGACAAGTCATCATAAATGGAGGAGCAAGAGGAACAGGAGCGCCTTTTGGGGGTTATAAATCTTCTGGTAATGGCAGAGAACATGGCCTTCATGGCTTAGAAGAATGCCTAGAGACCAAAGCGGTGATCATGCCATGAGCTTAAACCTAAATCGTGGGATGTAGATAAAAGAAGTGATGATGGTATTTTTTTATACATAAAGCTCTCCTTAGCCTAAAATTTTAGCTAATGTTTAATAAAAAAATTTTAGATCCTCTTATATGCCAGATATCTATTATCTTGATAATTAATTCATCATGTTCAAGCACGGGGGGTTCTAGCCCTCAACCAATTAATGAGTTGATAAATCCCACTCAGACAATAGTTGATCAAAGATATGAATTTCAACTATTTGAAAATAAAATGCAGTCTCCTTGGGGAGACGTCACTTATTCCTATGGCACTAGTGCATTTAGGTCTTCTAATGAATTTCCTTCTAACGAAAAATATAAAATAGAAGATTATGGTTTCTTACAAGTTACGTCAAAAGGATTGCATCCAGGTGATAGCTCTAATCAGGATGAAATTACAACATCTGGTCCATGGGTTAATAATGGACAATGGTTTGAAGCAAATTTAAATGGGGATGCGTTTTCTGATTTGATATATGTTGGCAATTCAATAGGAACAAGAGAATATATGCCCGAAGATCTCATGATCACTTTTCTAAACGATGGTAATGGTCATTTTCAAATATCCCCAGAAATATTCCTTAATAATACCTTTCCATGTGTTCATGGGGGAACTAATTGGCTTAATACAGATGCAAATGACCCAAAAAAAGAATGCGGAAATCAACAAGACTACTCTAACGGAAAAATCGTAGCTGACTTTAATGGGGATGGGATAAGTGATTATTATGATACAAGCATATTGTATCTAAGTAATAATGGAAAATTAGAGAATAAGAGTCTCTCAAATTTACCAAGTTTATTTTTTGAAGAAGGTCATGGGCAGATCTTTGCGCATGATGCTTCCCATGGCGACCTAGATAATGATGGTGATTTAGATATATTTGTTCCAATCTTTGATAACACAAAGCCAGGATACTTGTTTGGTGGAGAAATAGATGAATGCTCGGGATGCACTCAAAATATACCTTTTACTGCGCTAATCAATGATGGTTCGGGAAATTTCAAAGCAAATCATAATTTTCCTGAATTTGAATGGTTAACAGTAGATTACGATAACCATGGAGCGAATATAGACAAGTTATGGCCAACAACTGCAGTAATTGCTGACTTTAATAATGATGGCTATGGAGATATTGCATTTGGCTGGTTTAACCCTCGGATCTCAGCTTTATATGGTTTTAGTGAAAATAGTGCTGGAGCAGTTTACCTAAACAATGGATCTAATGATTGGAATCAACTGGGTTTTATTGAATTGCCTGCAAATTTCTTTGGTTCAAATGGAAATGCTAATGACATGGAGGCATTTGACTTTGATGATGATGGGTTTGTAGATATTGTTATGGCTTCAACTATTCATGAGCCTTATTATGAATCGAGAGTAATTCAATTTTTCAGAAATATGAATGGGGAGAACTTTGAAGATGTAACTAATGAAAAATATCCTGATTATTCTATTTATGCAAATGGAAATCCTTTCTCTAGTTATTGGGTTGGCCAAGGAAAAATACGAATAGTAGATTATGACCATGATGGTGATTTGGATATTATTGATTCAAATACTAGAACCTATGTACTTTTAAATGAAGATAATACCTACAGATTCTATGATGATTTTGTTGATGTAGATGAGGATAGAATATTATGGCCAGTTGAGATAGACGGTAAGTACCACTATGATTTTATTGGCTCAAATGTAAAATGTTCTGGAGATTCTTGTACAACAAATTTCTTTCAAGTTTTAGATCCATTGAATGAAGACTTATTAAAAAATTTTCTATCCAAGGGAAATATTTATTCAAATAGTATTCTGACATCCGTTGCCCAATACAATCATGTAAGAAGGGTTTCAAGAAACAGCAGTTTTATATATAAAGACACAAGAGAATCTTTTCTTTTGGGTTATAACTCAATTCTAAATGACGAAATAAAATTATTTACTGGTTCATCTGAAGGAAAATTGCACGGAAATTTTATTGGCATATCTAAAAAAATATTTTCAGCAAGAACTGGTTTAATTTTTTCAGATAATTATTCTAAAAATATTAACAATGTAAATTTTTTAGGAAGCTCATTTGCAAGATTAGAATTTAAAACAGCTTCAGTATTTATTGAACAATCGACAGCTTTGAACAACTTGATTTTAAATTTTGGGATTGCGCATGAAAAAATTTTTGTAGACTCATTTAAAGATATTGGAAGTTTTCAGAATATAGATTTTAAAAAATTAAACCTAAAAAGTCATAGTTACTTTATTGATCTAGATTACCCATTCACCCTTCTAGGCTTTAGTGGGTATATAGGAATTAGCTCCTCAAAAAGAAATTTCCCTTCTTCTCTTTACTTTGAATCTAAGAATAATCTCATGTTCCCTTTAAAACCAAAAATGAACTACTTTGATGGAGAGCTAAGTCTTAATAGGGGTCCATTTTTTCTTTCAATCAAACATCTCGAAGACAGGCCTCCGATAATTAATGTGGGTTTTAATATAAACATTAGATAATTTTTTATAGGTTTTAATGATGGTGGGCCCGGGAGGACTCGAACCTCCGACCAATGGATTATGAGTCCACTGCTCTAACCAACTGAGCTACAGGCCCTAAAAACTATTCGTCTAAGAAATTTTTCAGGTGGCTTGATCTTGAAGGATGCCGTAACTTTCTTAAAGCTTTGGCTTCTATTTGACGAATCCTTTCTCTTGTTACATCAAATTGTTTGCCAACCTCTTCTAACGTGTGATCTGTATTCATCCCAATACCAAAACGCATTCTTAGAACTTTTGCTTCCCTAGCCGTTAAGGAAGAGAGAACGTCGTCTGTTGCAAAATGTAGACTACCTTCAGTTGCATTTTTTAATGGTGAATGAATCACTGTATCTTCAATAAAATCACCTAAGTTTGAATCTTCATCATCACCAATAGGTGTCTCCATTGAAATTGGCTCTTTAGCAATTTTGAGAACTTTTCTGACTTTGTCTTCAGGCATATCAAGCTCATTACTTAACTCTTCTGGAGTAGGCTCTCTACCCATGTCTTGCATCATTTGTCGTGATACACGATTTAATTTATTGATAGTTTCAATCATATGAACAGGGATTCTTATGGTTCTTGCCTGATCAGCAATAGATCTTGTAATTGCCTGTCTAATCCACCAAGTTGCATAGGTTGAGAATTTATAACCCCTTCTATACTCAAACTTATCGACTGCTTTCATAAGTCCAATGTTGCCTTCTTGAATTAAATCTAAAAACTGCAAACCTCTGTTTGTATATTTTTTAGCAATTGAAATCACAAGCCTAAGGTTGGCTTCAACCATGTCTTTTTTAGCGCGCCTCATTTTTGTTTCACCCATGGACATGGCGCGATTAATTTCTTTAATATCTTTTAAACTCAAACCCACTCTTTCCTCAACAGCTTTTATAGCTTTCTGAGCAATTACCACATCAGGTTTGATATGCTCTAGCGATTTTTTAGAGTATTTTTTGTTGCTCATCAAAGAATCAACCCATTTAACTTTGGTGATGTTGTCTTTGTACATAGCAATGAAATCTTTGCGAGGAACTCTTGCAGATTTAACAAATAAGAACTGAATTCTTTTCTCATGCAAGCGGATTTCAGCTAAATCACTGCGAGCAAAGAAAGCCAAATCTTCGAACATTTTTGGTGAAAACTTGAGAAACTGGAAAATTAAGCCTAGTTTTGTGAATTCGGCTTTAGCTTCTTTAGAGTGTCTGCCTTTTGATTCAACTACTTTATATGTCTTATTGAATTGACGCTTTAAATTGGTCATGCGTCTTTGAACTTCAGCTAAATCCGGCCCATTATCAACCTCTTCATCACTCTCTTCTAATTGTTTAGCTTTCTCACTCCCTGGTCCAGCCGAAGGAACTTCTTCCATCTCCTCTAAGAAACCAGTCAATAGCTCACTTAGCTTTTTCTCTTCACTTTTTACTTGCTCGTAAAAATCGATGATATGTTCAACAATTCCTGGATAATGAACACTTGCATCAAGCAGGTCGCGCATTCCTTCCTCGATTCGTTTTGCAATTTCAATCTCACCCTCTCGAGTAAGCAGATCAACGGTTCCCATTTCACGCATGTACATTCTGACTGGATCGGTTGTACGACCAGTTTCATTCTCAACAGCTGCCAAGGCTTCAGCCGCTTGCTCAAGAGCAATATCATCTTGATCATCAGATGATTCAGAAAGCATCAGGGTATCTGCATCAGGCGCAGTCTCATGAACTTGAAGACCCAAATCATTGATCATACCAATGATTTCATCAACTTGATCAGGGTCGGAAATGTCTTCTGGAAGATGATCGTTTACGTCTGCATACGTTAAGTAGCCCTGTTCACGGCCTTTCTCAATTAACTCTGCAATTCTTGAACCTTGTTTTTTTAGCTTATCCACTCAATGCCTCTTTCTAAATCGTTTACTATATGTGATGCCAAACTTGATTTTTTCAATCTTGTTTTGAACTTAATTTTTCTAACCAAATTCGATCATCGTCAGTGATTTCTTGCTTTTTTAAGATAATTTGTTGTAAATCTCTTCTTTCTACTGGCGTAATCGATCTGACATTATACTTGTCTTTGAGTGTTTGCTCTCTATCTTTTTGATGTTTTAATAAAATACCCATGCAGTCATTTATAAGCTTTAATGCATTTTTTTCTGATAATTCAAGCCCGGCTACTACAGCTTCTGAGAAATATCCCTTAATTTGATCTGATTCAAGAATTTCAATTACCCTAGATGGCTTAATATCAGGGGTTTTCCTGTATAAATCTAGAATTACAAATAAAAAATCAAATTTAGAATTATTCTTTAATTCATCAAAGAGAGATTCTTGAGCAATTGTTGGAAAAGCCAACAAAGCACTAAAAATATTAATCAATGCTTTTACTCGAACTGGTGTATTGGAACTGGATCTGATTGCATGATCTGATTCTTGCCTTATAGCTCGACTTGACGGCACATCCATGGTTTTGATATCCATGCCGCATAATTTTGAGATCTCGTTGGAGTAAACTTCTTTAATGACCGAATTATTTATTCTGTTTACTATTGGAATGGCAAAAGCTGCTGCCTGGGCTCTACCCTCCAGTGTCTCTAAATTAAATTCTTTTACCTTCGATAAAAAGTATGATGAAAGCGAAATGGATTCATCTAAAAGTTTTTGAAAAGCTTTTAATCCATACTCATTAATATATGAATCTGGATCATGGCCTTCTTCAAAAAATACAAAATGAATATTGATATCTTCTCTTATAATTGGAAAAGTATTTTCAACTGCCTTCCAGGCTGCTTTACCCCCAGCTAAATCTCCATCAAACGCAAAAAATATCTTATTGGTATAACGCATAATTTTAGAAACATGATTGGGTGTTACAGCTGTCCCAAGTGTTGCTACTGCATTTTTGACGCCATGCTGATAAAGACCTATTACATCCATATATCCCTCGACGATTATTAGAGATGAGATATTTTTCTCTAATTCTTTAACCTCATATAAACCAAACAACTCATTTGATTTATTAAAAAAAGAAGTCTCGGGAGAATTAAGATACTTCGGCTCTCCCTCATCTATTATTCTCCCGCCCATAGCAATAAAATCACCTTTTATATTTCTAATTGGAAAAATAACTCTGCCTCTAAATCGGTCATAAAATCGATCGTCTTTCTTGCTAAATAATCCAGACTCAACTAATTCTTTGCTGGATTTATCAGCTCCCAAATGATTTAAAAGACCATCCCATTTATCTTGGGCATACCCAATATTAAATTTCTTGGCTGTAGCGCCAGTAATCTTTCTATCTTTAAGATATTGAACTGCTGTTGGAGCAATCTTTTCATTCAAGTTAGCTTGATAAAATTTAACAGCTTTCTCAACCAAGCCACTGGGTTTAGATTTTTCTGATCTATTTTTTTCATACGGCACAGTCATGCCTGCTGAGCTCGCAAGAGTTTCGATTGCATCAACAAATTCTAGGTTTTCATAGCGCCTTAAAAAATGAATTGCATTGCCAGATTCCTGGCAAACAAAGCAATAAAAAAACTGTTTTTCTTGGTTAACAGCCATGGATGGATTTGAATCATCATGAAATGGACATTGGCACCAAAAATTTGACCCCTTTTTATTTAGAGGTATGCGCCTATTTACGACATCCACAATATCAGTTTGGTCCAATAGCTGATCAATAAAACTACTTGGAATTGACATAATGCTCTATCCAATTATCTAAAAATATTTTGGCTGCTAAATCATCAATGCGGTCATCTTTTGTGCCCATTTGCGCCAACTGTTTTGCCTCAAAAGAGGTTAATCTCTCATCAACCAATTCACAAGGAACATTGCTAATCATTTGAAGTTTCTTAAAAAATGGATCAACTTTTTTTATCATATCACTGGAAGTACCATCCATGTTTAAGGGGTTTCCAACTAGTAATTGATCAGGTTTCCACTCATTGATAAGATCTGTAATTGTATTCCAAATTTCTTTGCCTTCTTGAGCAACATCCAGCACCATCAAAGGTGAAGAGGTCCCGGTAATTGTTTGTCCAACAGCGACGCCAATATGTTTAGTACCAAAATCAAAGGCTAAAATCTGCATTGCTAAGAATTTGAAAAATTCCAGTCTCGAATGATTTCAAGCTGCTGATAGTTATCCACCATGTCCCTGGGAAAAGGCTCAAATGGAGCTGATTGATACAAAATTTTTAACGCCAGAGCATCCAGCATTGAATTCCCAGAGGATTGCAAAATATCAGCACCTATTAAATTTCCCATATGGTCAATGATTGATTTAATTTGAACTCTAAAATTGCCCTGAATAATATCAGAACGAGAAATTTCATGATAACCAACTGTCTCAACCTGTCTTTGCCATGCGTTTAAATAAATGCTCTCAAAACTTTCCAAGGTTGAATTAGACTCTAAACGCCTAATACTAAACTGAGATTGATCTTGAAGGTTAACATCTCGAGAGACCATTGCAGTTTCTTGATTATTTTGTTGAAGGGATTCAAGTCCATTTAAAGAACTACCCTGCATATCAAATTCTTCGTTAGCAAATTTAATATTCACAATTGTTTCTTCATTGAATTCCCATGGTTTCTGAATCACAACAAAACTGATCCCAAAAATAACCACTCCGTGGAACATTAAAGACGCAAGCATAGATTTTCTGAATCCCCATCTTTGAATTCTTTGCTTGTAGATCAGTGGTTGCATTTTATATTGATTGAAGCAAAGTCTTGATAGGATTTTTACCGGTTTGGGACAAAATCTCTCTTGCGCCTGTTGGGCTTGTTATATTAATTTCAGTTAAATAGCTCCCAATCATATCGATTCCTGCAAACATAATGCCCTCATTTAATAGTAACTTACCAATCTCTACACTAACTTTGGTCTGATCATCAGATAATTCCCGAGCTTCGCCTATACCACCAGCGGCGAGATTGCCCTTAAAGCTTCCTCCTTGAGGAATTCTTGCAAGCGCAATAGGAAAAGGCTTGCCGTGAATAATAAGTATTCGATAATCTCCATCATAAATTTCAGGCAAGAAATTTTGGACCATGACCATGGTTTGATAATTATTAGTTAGTGATTTAAAAATTTCCAAGTCATCTTCTGAGCTTTCATTGAATTTATAGATTGACTCTCCACCCATGCCATCAAGGGGCTTTAAAATAATAGTCGAATATTTTTTTTGGAATCGTTTAAAGTCCTCTTCTTTGCAAATAACACTTGTATCAGGCATCCAATTAGAAAATTGGAGTGCAAAAATCTTTTCATTAAACTTTTGCAATGCTGAAGGTCGATTTACTATATTTGCGCCCTCAGATTCAGCCTGAGAGAGTAAATGCAAAGCATTCATATAGTCTTCATCCACCGGGGGGTCCTTCCTCATAAAAATATAGTCAAAATCTTTAAGGGCTTTAATCTCATCAACTTTTTCATTAATTTGTGGATGATGATTGGGGTCTTTAATTTCAGAAAAGTTAGCAAAAGTTTGTTGATCTTTGTAAATTAAATCTTTCATCTCACACTGAAGAATCTGACCGCCCATAGCATAGACTTCTTGCATCCATAATATAGTTGTATCTTTTTTTGGATTTAATTCATCTAGGGGGTCAGTAATAAATAGTGAGGATGTGCCTTGCATTAATATTCTCCAAACAAGCTATGAAATTTAGACAATCCTACAACAGGTGCTGTTTCAGCGCGCAATACATAATGCCCTATTTTGAGTGACCGCAATCCCAATTCATTCATAATTTCGCGTTCAGTTTCTGAGTAACCCGATTCTGGCCCTGTGATAATGCCAATATTATTTAAATTCAAAATTTCGTGATCTTTAATTGATTGATTAGCAATTGTATCAAGAACGAATAATCCCTCGAAATCTGCATTTATCTTTGTGCTTTGTAGGCATTTTTGAAGCCCATCAAAATAGTTAATGCTGGGGATATAATTGCAGCCAGATTGCTCACATGCGCTTATCAAAGCCTCTTCCAGCCTAAGGTTTAATTTAGATAAATCCTTCTTTGCTAATGATTGATCTAGATGGTCCGGTTTATAAATAAGAATTGAGTTCACCCCTAATTCAACAAGCTTTTGTAATGAGTAAATTAAATTCTCTCTCTTTATATATGGAATTATTGCTCTATATAATTTTTGATAAGGATTTGGCATTAAAGAAATATCATCTACATGAAAATTTATATAAGCTTTTGCAATTTCTTGAATAGTGCCATTTGCCAAAGATCCATGGCCATCAAATAACTCTACACGATCATTTGGTTGCAACCTGAGAACCTTGGCAAGATGATGTATTTGTTTTATGTTGGTGCACTTATAACTTGGTGCAGATAATTCAGGACAAAAAATTCTAGGCTTTCTCATCAAATAATTATAATTGGTATTTTTTATAATGAGTCAAAGTCATATCATTCTTGTCAGACATGGAGAGGCATCTGCAGGATGGTCTGTTCACCCTGATCCTGGTTTAAGCGAACTCGGTCTAGAGCAAGCTAAAAATGCTGGCAAGTCTTTAATGGATCAAATTTCTTGCTATCAGCTTCTTTCTAGCCCAAAGAAAAGAGCTATTGAGACTATGGAAATAATGAACATAGAAAGTAAATACACTTTTCAATTAGATTCTAGATTTATTGAAATACCATCAGACAATGTTGATGCTGATAAAAAACAGGACTGGCTTGTAAAAATTTTTACAACTGCAGTTGAAGAACTGCCTGAAGCCGTAAAAGAGTGGCGTAATAATTTAATAAACTGGCTTAAGGGTGCTGAGGGTAATTTTATTGTGACTACACACTTTATGGTGATCAATGCATTGGTTTCATACATTACAAACAATCATGCAATTTCATATTTTCATCCTGATTATGCGTCTAGGACAGAAATATTTATAAAAAATGGAGAATTGAATCGATTAATTTTGGGTGATGACAAAAAAACTGAAATTAATTTGTAAAATCAGTTGAGCAATTTTTAATCAGCTGTAGAATTTATATTTTGCAGAAAAAATTTCTACTTAATGGCTAAAACAGTCTCACAAAAACAAAAAAACAAACCTCTTAGCGAGCAAGTAAAAAAAGCTATGAGGAAATACTTTGCCGCTCTTGGTGATACAAATCCTGCAAATGTATATGAAATGGTTATGGCTGAGGTCGAACCTGAGCTTTTGAAGGCTGTAATGAAGTACACAAGCAACAACCAATCTAAGGCTGCAAATGTCCTGGGATTAAACAGAGCCACTCTTAGAAAAAAATTACATCGATATAACATTATAGAAAAATCATGAGCCTAATTGCCCCAAAAACTGCCCTTGTTAGCCTTTCGGATAAATCTAATTTAGATGAACTAATACAATTTTTGCTTGATCAAGAAGTAAAAATTATTTCAACTGGAGGGACTTACAATGCCATCAAAAAAATCACAGGTAAGGTAATAGAGGTTTCTGAATTTACAGGATTTGAAGAAATGATGGATGGTCGAGTCAAAACTTTGCATCCTAAAATTCATGCTGGGATTTTAGCAAGAAGAGAAACAGATTTAGAGGTTTTAACTGATCGCGGCTATGAGGTCATTGACATGGTCATTGTTAATCTTTATCCATTTCAAGAAACAATCGCCTCAGGGTGTGAATTTGATGAGGCTATAGAAAAAATTGATATAGGCGGACCCACAATGATTAGGTCTGCAGCAAAAAACTTTAAAGATGTTGCAGTCATTTCTGATCCAAATGACTATGATCGCTTAATAGATGAATGGAAAAATCAAGGGGGGATCAGTTACGAATTTAGAAAGGAGCTTTCACATAAAGTTTTTCAACTCATGGCTGAATACAATTCAGCCATTGCAAATTATCTAAAAGATATCTCTTCCGACGCACATCAATATAACTTCAGCAAGAGTGAATCGCTGAGATATGGAGAAAATCCTCATCAAACAGCAGATTTATTAACTTTTTCTAATTTAGAGCATAAAAATATTGCCAATGCAGATATTCTTCAGGGCAAAGAACTTTCATACAATAATATTGTAGATGCTGATGCTGCCTGGGAATGTGTCAGAGCATTCGATGAGCCGGCTTGCGTTATTGTAAAGCATGCTAATCCCTGCGGAGTTGCCGAAGCAAACTCTATCTTTGATGCTTATGACTTAGCATTCAAGACTGATCCAACATCTGCCTTTGGAGGCATTATCGCGTTTAACAGAGAACTGAATAAAAAAACTGCTGAAGAAATTAATGCTCGTCAATTTGTTGAGGTTGTCCTAGCTACCAGTTTTGAAGAAGCTGCATTGGCGGAGCTGGCTAAAAAGAAAAATGTACGAGTTTTATGCGTCGATTTGGAGCAAGATAACCCATATCCAGGCGTCATTAAAAAAGTGTCTGGAGGAATATTAATGCAAAGCGATGACGCTTTTATTGTTCCCAAAGCAGACCTCCAGTGCGTTACTAAAAGACAGCCAACCGCTGAAGAAATTAATGATCTTATGTTTGCATGGAAGGTTGCTAAATTTGTTAAATCAAACGCTATTGTTTATGTCAAAAATAAACAGACTATTGGCATTGGTGCCGGTCAAATGAGCAGAGTGATTAGTGCTGAGATTGCCAATCTAAAAGCCAAAGAAGAAGGTTTAGTGGTCAAAGGTGCGGCAATGGCCTCAGATGCATTTTTTCCATTTAGGGATGGCATAGATAAAGCTGCTTCGAGTGGAATAGCAACAATTATTCAACCTGGTGGATCGATTAGAGATGAGGAAGTGATTGCCGCTGCTGATGAAAATGACATTGCTATGGTCTTTACTGCAACGCGCCACTTTAGACATTAAAAATGTACATTTTGGTTATTGGATCAGGCGGCAGAGAACATGCTTTAGCTTGGAAATGTGCGCAAGATGAATCTGTATCAGAGGTTTTTGTTTGTCCAGGAAATGCAGGAACTGCTCTAGAAAATAAAGTATCTAATGTCTCTATTAATGTTGATGATTTTGCAGCAGTTAAAGATTTTTGCATTGAAAACAATATTGCTCTTGTAATCGTTGGTCCGGAACAGCCTCTTGTTGATGGGCTGGTAGATTATTTGCAAACTAATGATATTAAAACCTTTGGGCCCTCTAGCGCTGCTGCTCAGTTAGAGGGCTCTAAAACATTCTCAAAAGACTTTTTTATTAAATATGGTATTCCTACAGCAACTTATGCAGCCTTCGATAATTTTGATAGTGCAAAAGAACACTTAAAAAAGATTCCATATCCAACAGTGGTTAAAGCTGATGGGTTAGCTGCAGGCAAAGGTGTCATCATTTGCCAAACTGAAAATGAAGCTTTGGAAGCTTTGGTCAGTATTTTTAAAGATCAAGCATTTGGGGCTGCTGGAGCAAGCGTAGTTATTGAGGATTTTCTAATTGGCGAAGAGGCAAGTTTTATAGCGGTGGTCAGTAAAGATAAAATTATCCCACTTGCAACCAGTCAAGATCATAAGGCCGTGGGTGATGGTGATGTAGGTTTGAATACTGGCGGAATGGGTGCATATTCACCCGCGCCAATAGTTGATGAAAAGATGCATCAAAAAATTATCGATGAAGTGATGGAACCTACCATGCAAGGTTTAATTGCTGAGGGTTCGCCCTATCTTGGGTTTTTGTATGCTGGACTCATGATCAATAATGGGGAATTGAAAGTTCTTGAATTTAATTGCAGATTTGGAGATCCAGAAACTCAACCTATTCTGCTGAGATTAAAATCAAGTCTGGTTGAACTTTGCCTCGCAGCAATCGACGATAAGTTAAACGATCATCAAATTCAGTGGACTGATGAGCATGCCTGTGGAGTTGTGATTGCAAGTCATGGCTATCCTGAGGACTATACAAAAAATAATGAAGTTACAATTAAACCCTCTGATGATGTTGGAATGAAGCTATTCCATGCAGGCACAAAACTTCAAAGCGATAAAGTTTTAACATCAGGAGGGAGAGTGTTTTGCGCAACTGCTTTAGGTAAAGATCTGCAAGAAGCTCAATCAAAAGCATATGATCTGGTAGAATCTGTATCTTTCGATGGGGCTTTTTATCGAAAAGATATTGGTAATAAAGGATTGAAATGAATCTATTAGATAATTTTATAAATGAGTGCGATATTGCTTTGAAAACATTGTCGTTCAAAAAGAGTGGGACGGGCAGATCGTATCCAGCTAATGAGGCTCCCTCTGCGTTATCAAAAGAAGAAAAAAATCTGTCAGCACAACTAATGCGAGTAAATTTAGCTGGCGAAGTAGCAGCTCAGGCACTCTACAGGGGTCAAGCAATGGTTTGCAAAGATACCGAGATAAAAAATCATCTCATGCAAGCTGGGGAAGAAGAAACAGACCATTTAATTTGGTGTAAAAAGCGTCTAGAAGAGTTAAATGGAAGGCCTTCTATCCTCAACCCAGTTTGGTATGCAGGATCGTTTGCTATTGGTGCAATATTTGGAAGCCTTGGAGAAAAAACTAGTTTAGGGTTTGTTGAGGAAACTGAAAAACAGGTAGTTAAACACCTTGAAAGACATTTAGATAAAGTTTCTAAGAATGATACTGAGACAATTGAAATTTTAAAGACCATGAGGGCTGATGAAGATGAGCATGCTCAACAGGCGGTAGAAAATGGAAGCGAATCAATATCTGAACCAACGAAAAAAATTATGAGCATTACTGCAAAGGTCATGACTTCATCAAGTGCTTATATTTAAAAAGAGCCTCTCATTAAACTCTCTCCAATAAGGAAGACTTTAATATTATTAAGTTTTAAATAATTCATATCTTCTCTGGTTTTAATTCCTGACTCTGCAATAAAAATATTCTTTTGTTTGAAGAGATCTCTTAACCGAACAGAATTATCTAAGTCAACTTCAAATGTTTTTAAATTTCTATTATTCACCCCTATTAAAGCATCTTCAAAATGCTCAACTCTCTTCAGCTCATTTTCATCATGCACTTCAATTAAATAATCAAGCTCTAACATTATGGAAATATTGACGAAATCTTCCATTTGCTGATCAGAAAGAATGGATGCAATTAGCAAAATACAATCTGCACCAATCAATTTAGATTCATATAATTGATATTCATCAATCATGAAATCTTTCCTTAAAATAGGTAACGAAGTTATTTTCTTAACCTCTTTTAAATTATCAACGCTGCCCAAAAAGAAATCTTCTTCAGTCAAAATTGATAGAGCCGATGCTCCAAAAGCCTCATACTCAATTGCTTTTTTTACCGGATTAAAATCTTCTTCAATGACCCCAGCACTTGGTGAAGCTTTTTTTATTTCTGCAATAATGGCTTCATCTTTACTAGAGATATTATCTTTAAATTTACCCCTGGGAAGATCGAGATCTTCTAAAGAACTTTTTATTTGCTCTAAAGGTAATTCTGCCTTCTTATGAATGAGATTAGCCTGTGTATTTGTAACAATTGTTTGCAGAATGCTCATTAGCTATTTGACACTCGAACGTAGGAAGCTAATTTATCTGCAGCCATGCCGTTATTCATTAATTCAAACGAGAGCTCAACACCATCTGCAATTGAGTCTACTTTTTTTGCTAGGTATAAAGCTGCGCCTGCATTTAGAGCAATCATATCTTGAACTGTTGATCTCTCTCCAGAAAAAGCCTCTCTAATTAATTGCAAACTGCCATCAGGTGATTGGGCTGAGATTTCAGAAAGTGTTCCTAAGGATAAGCCAAAGTCTTTTGGAGAAATTTCATACTCAGAAATAGTATTATCTTTTAGCTCTGCAATATAAGTGGAGTCCGTGATGGTGATTTCATCTAAACCATCAAAACCATGAACAATGAGAGCATGATCCATAGATAAATTCTTAGCAACTGATGCAAAAGTTTTGACTAAATCTTTTTGATAGACACCCAGAATTTGTCTTTTCGCACCGCAAGGATTTGTATGTGGGCCAAGCAAATTAAATAAAGTTTTTTTTCCGATTTTCTGCCTGGCCGGCATCACATATTTCATTGACTCATGATGCAAAGGAGCAAATAAAAAAATAAAACCCACTCTCTTGAAAATAGTTTCCAACTTTTCTCTGTCATGAGCTATATCAGCTCCGGCTGCTAACAATAAATCTGCACTTCCAGACTTGCTGGATACTGCCTTGTTACCATGCTTGGTTACTGCAGCACCTCCTGCAGCAGCTACAAAAGATGCAGCAGTAGAACAATTAAAAGTATGAAGACCCGAGCCCCCTGTACCACAAGTATCTATATGATCTCCATCTCCCAATGGGAAGGTAAGAGATTTTTCTTTCATGACTCTGGCTGCAGCAGTAATCTCGGTTTCTTGAATTCCCTTTGCATTTAAGGCCAGCAAAAATGCTTCTATAGAAAGATCATCAACATCTCCAGTCATAATTGATTCAATTGCGAGCTGCATAGAATGAAAGTCAAGGTCCTCTTTCTTTTCTAGCTGATTAATAAAATCTTGGATCATATATTTAAAAAATTATTGATTAATTGCATGCCATGATCAGTATCAATGGATTCAGGATGAAATTGAACACCAAATATGGGTCTAGTAACATGCTCTACCCCCATAATGATTGTGGGTTCATCAGCAATGGTAGATGTAACCTTTAAATCTTTGGGCAAAGTCAAGCTATCAATTACTAGACTATGGTATCTGACCACTGAATATGGGTTAGGAATATCTTGAAATAATGCTGAATTAGAATGATTGATATAGGATTTTTTACCATGAAAGACTTCAGGAGCTTTAATAATTTTAGCTCCAAATGCTGCGCCAATCGATTGATGGCCTAAGCAGACTCCTAATAATGGAACTTGAGATTCTTGAACAATCTCTACGGAGATTCCAGCCTCCTTTGGAGTACAAGGACCAGGAGAAATAACAATTTTTTCGGGATTGAGAGAATTGATTTCAGCAATGGTTAATTCATCATTTCTTTTTACCAAAACCTCACGATTGCACTCTCCAATATAATGAACCAAGTTGTAGGTAAAAGAGTCGTAGTTATCAATTACAAGAATCATGAGATCATCTCCATGGCATCCATGAATACTTTAGATTTCTGCCTGCACTCTAGCCATTCATTTTCAGGAACAGAATCAGCAACTACTCCTGCTCCTGCTCCTACATGGATTGTTTTATCTTTGATAACCGCAGTTCTGATTGCTATGGCTGTATCCATATTTCCATTCCAGCCTATGTAGCCTATTGCTCCGCCATATATACCTCTCGAGCTTGGCTCTAACTCATTAATTATTTCCATTGCTCTTATTTTAGGAGCACCGGACAATGTTCCTGCCGGCAAGGCAGCTTTAAGTACATCAAAATAACTTAATCCAGCAGCGATCTTTCCCATCACATTCGAAACTATATGCATTACATGAGAATATTTCTCTATGATCATTTTATCCGTAACAAGAACAGATCCAATTTCAGAAACTCGTCCTACATCATTTCTTCCAAGGTCAACGAGCATTAAATGCTCAGCTATTTCTTTTGGATCATTGAGCAGATCATCTTCATTGGATTTGTCTTCTTCAGGATTTTTCCCTCTTTTTCTGGTTCCTGCCAATGGTCTTAAGTTAATTTCATTCTCTTCGAGTCTTACTAAAATCTCGGGAGATGCTCCAACTATCTGGCATTCATCTAAATCTAAAAAATACATGTAGGGTGAAGGATTTAACTCTCGTATTGCTTTATATAAATTAAAGGGGTCTTTATCAAAGCTAGCTGAAAAATCCTGTGCTAATACAACTTGCATTACATCGCCTTCCGCAATGTAATTTTTAATAGTGTTTACAGCATCACAATATTCTTCTTTAGAAAAATTTGATTCGAACTCAAAAAAATTTGTAATTTGTTTAAATTTTTTAACTACGCTTTCTGCAGGCGTAGTTAACGTTCTTTCGATATCATCTAATTTTGATTGCGCAAACTCATAAGTCATATTCTCAAGATTTGCGTTAAAAATAATTTGGGTTGAGCTATTTAAATTATCAAAGATGATAAGTTGCTCGGCTTTTACAAGCATAATATCTGGCATATGCTCTTCAAACTTAGAGTCTTTACTAGGTAATAATGCTATTTTAATCTCAGCATATTGGGCGCTTTCATATGCAAAAAAACCTATATAACCTCCATGAAATCTTGGTAAATTTTCAATGCTTGGTGAGTTATGTTTTGAGATGATTCCTTCAATTGCTTGAAAAGGATTTTCAGCTTCAAACATATCCTTAATTCCATCAATGACTGTTTCAATTTTTTTTCCAGAAACTTTAATTGTGTCAAGGCAGCCAAATCCAATAATTGAATATTGAGCCCACCTATCCCCTCCTTCAACTGATTCAAATAAAAAATTATTTCTTTGATCAGCTATCTTTGAATATAAGGACAAAGGGGTTTCACCGGGAGCTACAATCTCTCTGCTCATAGGCAATACTTTATAATCAGCATCTTTAAAATTTTCGTATTCTTTATTTGTTATCATGAATTTTCTTGATTAAAGATTAATTTTATCTCCAAGAGAAATTTTATTTTTTGCAAACCATCCCTGATTAACCTCTACCGCCATTCTAACGTTCTTCATGGAGCAGATTGAGTCCTCAGAAAATGGGACCATATCATAAATCTCTAAGATTCTTCCGTCAGATGAGAGATAAGCGACACTGAGTGGCAGCGAAGTGTTTTTCATCCACATGCATTGTTTCTTGCTTGATGGCCATATAAAGAGCATTCCAGTATTTTTTTCTAAAAAAGATTGATTCATTAAACCCTTTCGCCTTGCAGCATCAGTATTAGAAATAATTAAATTTAACTTTGCGGTTTTGCCCTCAAAACTCATTTCCAGGTTAGCAAAAGAAATTGCAGAAAATGAAATTAATGTGAAGCTAAGAAATTTTTTGACGGAAGCCTTGAATGGTTTTCTCATAATCTGATGATCCAAAAATAGCAGAACCCGCAACAAAAACATTTGCTCCTGCCTTAGAAACTCTTGAGATTGTTTCGTTATTGATGCCGCCATCAACTTCTAAGAATATCTGATGATCTTGTTGATCAATAAGTTTTTTTGCTTCAGAAATCTTTTCAATCGTATCTTCAATAAATTCTTGGCCACCAAATCCAGGATAAACACTCATTAACAAAATAAGATCTATTTCAGCAATAATGTCTTTCAAAACAGATAAAGGTGTATCTGGATTGATTGCGATACCAACTTTACATCCGCTTTGTTTAATAATATTGATTGTCTCAGCAACATCATCAACTGCTTCGGGGTGAAAACTGATGAGATCTGCACCAGCATCTGCAAAACTCTTAGCCAAATCGTTTACAGGAGCAATCATTAAATGAACATCTATAAAATCTTTTATGCCATCATTTCTTAATGACCTACAAACCATTGGGCCAACTGTAAGATTGGGCACATAGTGATTATCCATTACATCAAAATGTATCCAGTCTGCACCAGCTTTCATTACAGAATTAATCTCTTCTCCAAGTCGGGCAAAATTTGCTGATAAGATCGAAGGCGCTATTAAAGAATTAGAGTTCATCTTCTTAATTTTCATCTTTTAAAACTTTCCTTGCAAGCTTTAACCTATCCTCCGTCCCTACATCAATCCATAATGAATCATCAAAATGAGCACTAACCATAGATTTTGCAATCAAAGGTTTCAAAATAGTATTCCAAAGATCAAATGGATACTCTCTTGATAGATGCATGTCTAAAATATCAGGGTTGATTACTGATACTCCTGAATAAGTAAAATCATTTATTCCATCGTTTATAAAAACGGAGTTTTCTTTTATTGAAAAATCTCCCCTTTGATTATGTTCAGGATTTTTCACTGCTACTAAATGAGCTGCCTCAACAGTTGAGGGTAATTGATGAAAAGATAGGTCAAAAATAATGTCTGCTGTTGATAATATAAAAGGGTCGCTTCCTAAAAAATCCTTAGCATTAATCAATGCCCCGCCCGTTCCATAAGGAAAGGGCTCATCTATAAAAATTATTTTAGGCATTGTATCAATTGACTGAAGGGCTTCCTTGATCTGATCTCCAAGATAAGAAACATTAATTACAAATTCATTCACCCCAAAAGCAATTAACTGATTTATCGATCGCTCTATCAAAGAAATACCGCCCACATCTAAAAGTGGTTTAGGCAACTTATCTGTTATGGGCTTCATTCTTGAACCTAGCCCGGCCGCTAAAATCATGGCTTTCATAAGTTAGCAAGTTTATTTTCTAAAGCTTGCAAGACATTATTATTAAGAAAATTCGCCAAGCTTACTTGATTTAATTCCATAGAAATTATTGCCGTGTTAGAAACTATTTGGGGTAAATCACGCATTCTAAATGATCGATTTAATCTCAGATAAAGTTCGGTTAAGGTCCCCATGATCCTTAAATTCCTTTGCAAGCCACCCCATAAGGTTGCTCTAAAAATATCTTCTGTAGATATACCATAAACGGAAAGCTCTGAAAAACTGTCGCAATATTTTCTTATTGTATCAAGCTTACAGGGAATATAATGATCGATCAGAATTCCTGCCAAATCAATCCCTATAGGCCCAAAACACATATCTTGAAAATCTATTAATGCAAGGTCGCCATTATCTAAAAGGTGGATATTTCTTCTTTCAAAATCAAAATGACAATTACTCCATTGTTGATCCATTATTTGAGGTCTCATATCAACATAAAGATCTTTGTACCCATCAAACATCTCTAGGCCAAGGAATTCCTTACAAAAAACTTTTGAAAATCTTTTTGAATGCGATTCTAAGCCCATCCAAAAAGTTGAGTGCAAATCAACATGCTTAGATTGATGCATTTGATTAAGAAGTTCTAGGGATAAATTAACTAGCTTATCTTGTTGATAAAAATTTTTTTCATCAATCAAAGAATGATCTCCAAGGTCTTCTATTAAAGTTAGATTGCTATCAATATCATATTGGAAGATCTTTGGAACTCGAACATTACAGTCTGATAGTTCATTCGCCCGATTGATAAAAACTAATTGGCCGTTCACTGGCCTATCATCATAAGAAATTACATAAGAGCATTCTTTAGAAGCAACTCTAAAATATTTTCTTCCGCTTGCCTCTATTTTAAGAGGCTCTAATGATGTTAGGTCTTCATCAAAAGATTGAGCATACTTAAGAATATTGGCTTTTGAGAATTCAGCTATTTTCAATCTCCGAAGGTAAGGGGGTATCATCTGGCAAAAAGAAATCCGGGGCTAATTCAGCAAATGGAACATCTGCGTATTTAGAAAAATCTCTTATTCCTGCATCATATAAAACCAGATCATCAATACAAAAATTGCCAGTGAAACTTGATGGATCTTTAGTAAAAATTTCGTATGCAGCATCCGCCATAATTTCTGGAGTTCTAGAAATATTCATTAATTCTTCACCGCCCAAAACATTTTTAACAGCAGCAGTTGCAATTGCGGTCCTTGGCCACAAACCATTGACACCGATGCTATCGGACTTCAATTCTTCAGCCATACCTAAGACACACATACTCATAGTAAATTTTGCCATTGTGTATGCTAAATGAGGGCCAAACCATTTTGGCTTCATGTCTAGAGGTGGAGCTAAATTCAATATATGAGCATTATTAGATTGTTTCAGATGCGGAATGCAATATTTGCTTACTAAATATGTTCCCCTGCCATTAATTTGATGCATTAAATCATATCGTTTCATATCTGTGTCTGGTGTGCTAGTCAGTGAGATTGCAGATGCATTGTTCACACAAATATCGATTCCACCAAAGTGACTAACGCTTTGTTCAACAGCCTCTCTAACATTAATCTCATCACGCACATCAAGAATAATGGGTAATGCTTCACCACCCGCAGCTACAATTTCATCTGCTGCAGTATATATGGTCCCTGGAAGCTTTGGATGCGGTTCTGCTGTTTTTGCTGCCAAAACTACCTTCGCACCATCTTTAGCTGCACGTTTACCTATTTCAAGGCCTATTCCTCTGCTGCCACCGGTAATAAATAAGACTCTGCCTTTTAAACTCATCTCATGTCTCCAACTTTTATAATAATTATTGCTTGATGTTGCATTTTTAAACTGGTTGATGCAAGTTAAAGAATTATTATAAGCATAAGAAATGAGGACGACTATGAATGTAGATTTTATTTTTGACTTTGCGAGTCCAAACGCCTACCTATGTCACAAGGCAATCAAAAATCTTGAAAAAACTCATGACATAAAATTTAACTACATACCCTGTCTTTTGGGGGGCATCATGAAGCTATCGAATAACCAGCCTCCTATGATCACTTTGGCTGAAATTCCTAATAAATCTAAATATGAATTTGATACTGCTTTCAATAGATTTATGAAAGAACACAACATCACAAAATTTAAAATGAACGAGCATTTTCCCGTCAATACTATATCTCTTATTAGAGGTGCAATAGTTGCACAAAAAAATGATTTTTTTGATTCTTATGTTGAAATAGTTTTAAGTGGACTGTGGGAGCAATCTCTTAAGCTGGATTCACCAGAGGCTCTTCATGAACTATTAACTAAGAATGACTGTTGTGCGGATCTTGTTATTGAGAGTATTTCTAAAGATGAGATCAAAGCAGAACTAATTGCTAATACAAGTGAAGCCGTTGAAAAAGGAGCTTTCGGGATTCCAACATTTTTCGTAGAAGACGAAATGTTTTACGGAAAAGATACCCTAAGAGAGCTTAAAGAAATGTCCTCTTAAAACTTTAATTGTTGAAATTTACTGAACTAAAAACTCACCCTAAAAAGAACTTATTTATATTTCTTTTTATAATCTTTGCTAATCATCAATTAAGTGCAGCTGCTTTCAATGAACCAATTTCATTGAATCTTCAACAACTTGAAGGTTGCGCAAATCCAGGCTATCCCAAGCTAAATAATGAATATGAATCTGGTTCTATTGATGCTGGGACGATAGATATTCAGTCAAATGGAGCTGTCATACTTAATAAGAATGTTTTGATTGGATTTGATGGCGGAAGCATTAATGCTTCCAGTGCAACCTATCTTCAAAATCAAAATTTTGTAAAAGATATAAAGAATGGGAATATTTATCACTCTGAAAACTACTTCAAATTTTTGAGCGGTTCCCTAGAAAAAGATTCTGGAAACTTGCAACTAGTTAATGGAGAAGCCTATCTAAGAGAGAGAAATTTATTAATTCGATATCAGTTATTGGAAGGGAGTTTAGGTCAAAGCCTTAAATTTGAAAATGCCAATCTCAGCTCTTGCAATAATATCTCTGCGGGCTGGGAGATTAAAGCTAAAACAATTCTTATCAATGAAGAATCAAATCGAGGTCATATTGAAGATCTAACTCTTAAAGTCCTGGATAAAACGATTTTAAAACTCCCTTACTTGCCCTTTCCTGCAACAACAGAAAGATTAAGCGGCTTTCTAGAGCCTGAATTGAGTCTTACGTCTGATGGAGTTGATCTTTATTTGCCATATTTCTGGGTTTTATCTAAAAAATCTGATCTTACAATCGCCCCAAGAGTATTGAAAGACAGAGGAAGCGGTTTGGAGGCAAATTATAGATATTTAACTAAATCTGATTCAGATTCTGCTAATTTTTTTGATCTACTATTCTTTCCAGAAGATAAAGAATTCAGGAAAGAATATTATCGTAATGACAATGATAGATGGGCATTTCGTTTGAAAGAGGACAGAAACTTTTCGACCGTTACAACTTCTATTGATTGGGCAAAATCTTCTGACTCAATGGTGTTACTGGATTTGCCCTCTAGCCATACAAACATAGCCAATCAACGGGATCATTATCTAACGCAGTCCATTTCAGTAAATATGTTGCTAAATAACTTATCAATTAACATTATTCGGCAAGGTTTTCAAAGCTTGAATCCATTCATAACTAATGGGTACATCAAAAAACCTGAAGTAAATTTTGAATATAAGAAATACGGCCCTTCACTTTCATATTTTGCTAAAGCAAATTATGCAGACTTTAATAAAAATCAGCGTCTGCCTATAAATAGTTATGGGATTAATCAGACTGGAAAAAGATTGATCAGTGAGGTTGGAGTGGAAACTCTTCATGATCTTAAATATTTTGACCTATTAATAAATGGATTGCTGTTAAATAAAAAATATAACCTTGATGATACAAAAAGTAATACTAAGGCGGCCTCGATCCCAAAGATTGAAATAAAAATCTCCTCCTTCCTAAGGCAGTCATCTAAAGAAGGCCTTTCACTCTTGGTCCCTGAGTTTGTATATCAAAAAACAAATTATAAAGATCAATCGATGGATCCAATTTTTGATCTTCATCAACGCAATTTTGGGAATTTTAATGGGTTAAATGAAAGTTATTTTTTTGGTAAAGACAGGGTCCCTGATACGGAGTTTTTACTTGCTAGATTGAAGTGGCAAAAAAGGGTGCATAAGGATACAAGGTTGAATTTTCAAATAATCAAAAAAAATGAATTAGAAGCAAGCAGAGTCATTAATGAGATGCTTAATCAGCCCATTGAAAAAGATAGTCAAATTGGTACAAATTTATCTTTTGAAAATAAAAGAGTTAGAACATATTTTGCAGCTAACTATTCCCAAAAAAGAAATACACTTAATTTTGGTAAGACAGGAGTAGAAATTAGACTCCCAGAAACGCGACTGACATTTTCAAGAAACTTTCAAAGCAATATCCCCCTTTTGAATAATACTAATGAATTGGACTACGCAGAATTCTCAATAGAGAAATTAATGTCTAATGGCTATAAATTTATCGGTGGGATAAGTAAAGATTTAGATTCTAAGAAGAATTTAGAGACTTATTTCGGTTTTGGTTATGAGAATTGTTGTCTCGCTTTTAAAATCTACGCATCAGATAAAAGATTGTCTAAATATAATCTTCTTGATTTTCAAGCTTTACAATTTCATTATGCTAACTGGGGTAAAATGATTGAAATCGAAAATAAAAGTAGGATTAATTTTGAGTTTGAGCTGAAGGGGTTAACTGGTGGTAATAAAAGAATAAATAGGTTTTTCTCTAATGCTTTCTCAAACCTTTGATGAAATAAAGCGTCTTAGTCAATAACAAATTTTCTTCTTGTTCAATGCCGCTGTAAACATTTAATTAAGTACAATAACCATTATGAAAAAATATATTTACATTGCCTTATCAATAATAATCACGCTGCCAGTGAATGCAAAAATTGAAATCCTTGATAGAGTCGCAATTATTGTGGGTGAAGGGGTTGTCCTTGAATCACAAGTTAAGAACATGCTTGAAAACATAGAAAAAAGATATCAAGAACAAGGTGCCCCCATGCCGCCTCAAGAAGTGATGTTGGAACAAGTCCAAGAACGACTCATCATAGAAGAATTACAATTACAAATGGGCAAACAGGCTGGTATAAGAGTTGGTGATGGGGAATTAAATCAGGCATTTGAGAATATTGCACAAAGCAATGGATTATCTCTTGAAGAATTTATAAAAACATTAGAAGCTGAGGGCGAATCCTATGAAGAGCTAAGGTCACAAGTTAGAAAAGAGATGATTATTCAAAGAGTTCAAAGAGGTCGAGTTGGAAGAAAAGTAGATATTACCGAACAGGAATTAGATGGTTTCTTAGCAACAGAGGGAGCTGTAAAAGAATTATCTCCTGATCTATTTGTTCGTCAAATTCTTGTTTCAGATCAAAATAAAGCAGACTCGCTTATAGCAGAAATAAAAAATGGTGCAGATTTTGCAAGCCTAGCCAAAGAAAAGTCCACAAGCAGTAATGCTTCCTCTGGTGGTGAAATGGGGTGGAGAAATCATGCTGATCTGCCAAGTTTATTCGCAGATGCTCTTAAAAGTAAGAAAAAAGGTTACATATCTCCTCCATTAAAAGGTGGTTCAGGTTATTACATATTGAAGCTTGAAGATAAACGTGGTGATCTTGTTCGCTTTGAGGAGCAATGGAATGTTCGACATATATTAATGATGACAACAAAATTAAGGGACGAAACGTTTACAAAGAAAGAGCTGGAAGAAGTGAGGGAAAAAGTCCTAGCTGGAGAAGATTTCAGCCTACTAGCTAAAGAATATTCTGAGGATCCTGGCTCAGCAAGTCGAGGTGGTGATTTAGATTGGCTCAGCTTAGGTCAAACTGCTCCAGCTTTTGAGAAAATGATGCTTGGATCTCCGGTCAATGAAATTTCTCCTGTTTTTGAGTCTGAATTTGGCTTTCATTTCCTTCAAGTGCTTGATACCAGAACAGAAGACTTAACTGAGGAGGTTATCAAAGACAGAGCTTACGGGATTCTATTTGCTAGGAAATTTGATGAAGAATTAGAAAATACTCTTCGCACCACAAGGGCCGAGGCATTTGTAGAATTTAAAGAGCTAGATTGAAGCGACTTCTATACTCTCATGGTGAACCAGCAGGAATAGGAATTGACTTAATTCTATATCTTTCAAAATCAAAATTTTGGTGGCAAATGCAATCTCCTTTGATCTGCATTGTTGATAAAGCCCTTCTAGAATCAAGATCTAAGATTCTAAACTTGAATATTAATTTTATTGAAATTCAAAACTTAAATGAAGCAAAAAAAAATAAACTTGCCACAGTCCAGTTTATTCAAATTGCAAAATGCAAAGATTTATCACCAGGAACTCTGAATCCTAAAAATGCAAAATATGTATTGGATAATCTAAATTTCGGAATTGCAGAGAGCCTAAAAAGTAAAAAAGTTGGCTTGGTTACTGGACCCATTCAAAAAAGTAATATTATTAATGGCGGCTTTAAAACTTTTCAAGGTCATACCGAATGGATCAAAAAGAAAACCAAATCTAAAAACGTTGTCATGCTTTTGTCTTCAAAAAAAATTAAAGTTGCTCTTGCTACAACACATATTCCATTGATAGAAGTTGCAAAAAATATTCATAAATTAAAATTGGTTAAAATAATTCAAATCTTGCATGCGAGCTTAAAAACAAATTTTAAAATTAAACATCCATCAATTACGGTACTTGGATTAAATCCTCACGCTGGTGAAAATGGAAAGATAGGTGAAGAAGAGATTAAGAAAATTAATCCAGCAGTGCAAATTTGCAGAGATATGGGTATAAATGCTTCATATGCAATTTCTGCTGATACAGCTTTCAATGGTGCTGAATTCAAGCAAACTGATGCATACCTTGGCATGTATCATGATCAGGTCCTTCCAGTCTTAAAGGTCTTAAGTTTTGGCGAAGCAGTAAATATAACTCTAGGCACCCCAATTGTAAGAACATCTGTGGATCATGGGACGGCATTAGATATTGCTGGAAAGACTAAGCCAAACCTTGGATCAATAAAAGAAGCAATTACAGCAGCAAAAATTCAGCTTAAATGAATGATAGAGCGCATCGAAGAAAATTAGGTCAAAACTACCTCATTGATCCGGTTATTTTGTTTGAAATTGAGAGAGCAATAAACCCTCAGAACAATAATCTTTTTTTTGAAATTGGCCCTGGAACTGGAGCATTAACCAGTCACTTGGTGGGCAAAGGTATAAAACTGACAGCTATAGATCTTGATAATCAGAATATAATGATTCTCTCAAAGAGATTCTCAGAAGATACCCACGAATTCATTCATGGGGATGTCTTAAAAGAGTCTCTAGACTTTCTGAGCAAAACTAAGCACAGGGTTGTTGGGAACCTTCCTTACAATATTTCTACACAAATAATTCTTAAATTAATTGATTATTTTGATGGGATTGAGGATATGCATTTTTTAGTGCAGAAAGAAGTTGCTCATAGAATTTGCGCTTCAAACCAATCAGGTGATTGGGGTAGACTTGGGGTTAAAATTGCAGCATTATTTCAAACGGCTATTTTATTTGATGTTCCCCCTGAATCCTTTGATATTAAACCTAAAGTTCAATCTTCATTTATCAGACTCATCCCAAGAGTAAATCCCATGATAGCTTTAAATAAATACTCAGAGTTTTCAAATTTAGTTGACCAATCTTTTGCCAATAAAAGAAAGGGAATTAAAAATAATCTTAAAAAATTAGAAATCGATTTTGAAAAGCTAAATATTAATCCGCTTGCAAGAGCAGAAGAATTATCTATCGAGGATTTTATTTCAGTTTTTCAAACCATAGATTTATAGATGAGTACATATGTAATTGGGGATGTGCACGGCTGCTTTGAACAGTTTATTAGCTTATTAGATAAAATTAATTACAACAGCCAAGAAGACAAAATTATCCTAACTGGGGATTTAGTGAATAGGGGCCCAGAATCTCTTGCTGTTTTGAATTACTGCATGGGAGATAAAAATATTACCTCTGTATTAGGCAATCATGATCTCTATTTGCTTTACTTGATGGATATTAATCAAGGCAAAAGAGAGCTAAAAACAGTGGTTGAAGCCGAAAATAATATGCAAATTTTTGAATGGCTCATCACACGCCCTCTGCTCATTCAAATTTCTGATCAATCTAATCAAAATAAATTTATTATTACACATGCAGGTATTCCTGAAATTTGGTCTATAGAAAAAGCACAGGAACTGGCAGAGGAAGTTTCAACGGCACTAATTGAAAATGCATCTAAAATACTCCGATCCATGTGGGGGGATGACCCAAATACTTGGAATGAATCATTAGAAGGCAATGATAGGTATCGAATTATTATTAACTACTTAACTAGAATGAGATTTCTAGGCAATGCTGCAAGTCTAGACTTAAAAAATACAAGTACAAAAGCCACAGAGGGTTTCAAACCCTGGTTTGACTATGATTCAGAATCCTACCAAAAAATGAACCAATATTATGTATTTGGCCATTGGGCATCTTTAAATGGTCAAACCAATAACCCTCACTTTATTGGTTTAGATACTGGGTGTGTTTGGGGAAATATACTAACCGCAATAAGATTAGAAGATAAAAAATTTTTTCAAATTAAAAATAAATGAGGATTTACAAAGTTGGTGGCGCTGTAAGAGACGAATTGCTCGGACTTGAACCCATTGATAATGACTGGGTGGTAGTTGGCAGCACTCCTAAACAAATGCTTTCAATGGGTTATAAACAAGTTGGAAAAGATTTTCCAGTTTTTCTTCATCCTGATACTAAAGAAGAATATGCTCTGGCAAGGAAAGAGAGAAGCACAGGACCAGGTCATACGGCATTCAACTTTAGTTATAGCCCAAATGTAACTCTTGAAGAAGATTTAAGCAGAAGAGACATTACGATTAATGCAATTGCAATGGATGATGCGGGCAATCTAATTGATCCATTTAATGGTAAAGAAGATTTAGAAAATAGAATAATTAGGCACGTTTCAGATGCTTTCATCGAAGATCCTTTAAGAGTCTTAAGAGTGGCTAGATTTTATGCAAAACTTTATCAATTTAATTTTGAAATTGATCCATCTACCTGGATTTTATTGAGCGATCTTTCACAAAGTTTAAAGCATCTTCCAGGCGAGAGAATTTGGCAAGAAACTGAAAAAGTGCTTCAGCTTGAACATCCTATTCCCTATTTTGATAAGCTTTATTATTTATTAGGCTACCCCTTAGGGAAAAGGAAAATTTTCTATCATTATTTTGAATTTGAAAGTATCGATGCAGTCTTCAAACACAGATTTAATGCAAGAAATTATTCTTTTTGGGGCCGATATACAGATATAAGATTAAATCCAGGACTGATGATGCCGGAGAGTTGGTGGGCAATCATTGGGTTACACCTCAGAGAAAGATCCCTACTTAATCAGCTCAATGAGAGATTAAAAGTACCTAAAAGTTATAAGAGAATGTCGGAATTGGTTTATGATTTTAGAGAAAATTATTTCAAAAAATATTCTGAACTTGACTTTGAAGATAAAGTTAATAATTTATTTCAATGCTTAGAGAGGATACAACCATCCAAAGATTCATCACTCGCTACTTCAATTTGTTTCTTAGCTGCTCATAATATTATTGGAAGTGATATTGAAAATTGGAAAGATTTCATCCAAAAGTACTCTGAAATTCTTCCAAATGAAGAAGAGAAAAAATTAGATGGCTCTCAAATACAAGAAATTCTAAAAAAAAGAAAAATTAAATTTATTGAAGAAGAAATAAAGAAAGACTTAAATTAAAATAAATTATGAAAACAATATTTGTAACTGGCGGCGCTAAAAGAATAGGCAAAGCAATTATTGAGCTCTTTGCTCAAGATAATTGGAGAATCATCATCCATTACAACAAATCAGCGTCGGATGCTGAGGCTCTTGCTGAGTCGATTAATGCTAATAATGGAGATAGTGCGTTTGTAGTTAAAGGTGATTTAGATAAATCTGATGATGTGCAATCGATTGTCTCCTCAGTTAATAGCATCTCTGAAACAATAGATCTATTAGTAAATAATGCCTCGACCTTTTATCCCACTCCTATAGAGGATATTTCCAACGATCATTGGGATAAATTAATTGGAAGTAACTTAAAAGGTCCTTTATTTCTAATCCAGGGCCTCAAAGAAAAATTGCAAGCATCAAAAGGTTCAATCATCAATATTACAGATACTAATCTTACAAAAGGAATTGCTAATTATTCAATATATTCAGCTGCTAAAGCAGGTCTTGAATCAATAACAAAAGGTTTAGCCAAAGAGCTTGCTCCTGAAATCAAAGTGAATGCAATTTCACCGGGGGCTATGTTAGAGCCACCAGATGTTACCTGGACCGAGGAGCAAAGAAATAAAGTAATTGAATCTATTCCTTTGAAAAGAATGGGTACTGAAAAAGATATTGCGGAAACCGTTTATTTTCTTGCTCATTCAGATTATATTACTGGTCAAATCATTAAAGTTGATGGGGGCAGATCTTTATCATGAAAACTGTTGATGGTGATATCTTCTCTGGCACAAAGGCAGTCGATGAAAAGCTAAAGTTTGATTCTTTAAAATTGCAGGCTTGGATTGATGAGTATGTTCCTGGTGCAGGTAAAATAAAAACTATAGAGCAATTCAAAGGCGGTCAATCCAATCCAACTTATAAGATTGTTACTGAATCTAAAAACCTTGTTCTAAGAAGAAAACCACCAGGCAAACTTCTGCCTTCAGCCCATGCGGTAGATAGAGAATATAAAGTCATGACAGCTCTGCAAGAAACAAAAGTTCCAGTTCCAGTGACTTATGGTCTTTGTGAAGATGAAGAAGTGATAGGAACTCCTTTTTTTGTGATGGATTTTCTTGATGGAAATATTTATTGGGATCTGTTACTAGATAATAAATCTCCAGCAGAAAGAATGGAGATTTATGCAAGCAAAAATAATGTAATTGCGCATCTTCATATGGTTGATTATGAGTCAGTGGGGCTATCCGATTATGGCAAGCCTGGAAACTATATTGCCAGACAGGTCTCAAGATGGACTAAACAATATTTAGCCTCTGAAACTCAAAATATTCCTGCTATGAACAACCTTATAGATTGGCTTCCACAAAATATTCCTGATGAGGATGAGACCTCAATCGTGCATGGGGATTATCGACTTGATAACATGGTTTTCAATACAAGCAATAATGTTATGGGTGTCCTAGATTGGGAACTTTCAACCCTTGGACATCCAATTGCAGATTTTAATTATCATTGCATGGGCTGGAGAAATATTCCAGAGCTAGCTGATGAAAAATTCTGTAAAGAAAATGGTATTCCAACTGAAAAAAAATACCGAAATATGTACTCTAAAATTACTGGTAAAAATCTTGATGAACATTGGGAGTTTTATACAATTTTTAATTTCTTTAAACTTGCTGGAATTTTGCAGGGAATCATGGGGAGAGTAAGAGATGGAACAGCTGCAAGCAAACATGCTGAAGATCGTGGAGATCAAGTCGTTCCTCTAGCTGATGCTGCTTGGGATTTAGTTGAAAAAAACTACAAATAAATTACAGCAACTCTTCTAGGGGCTCAGATACAAAACGATATTTAGCCACCTCATCACTCTCAAAAAGTATCTCCTCATCATCGTTTAGCTGCAATACAATATCTATATCAAGTGTTCTCGATGAGAATTTTTGAGCATTTCTATCTCTGCCAGAGCTATCTTCTATATCTTTTAGCTTTTTATTAAGATCGTCAAAAGTAAGGGAAGATACTCCTGAAAAAATAAGATTTAAGAAATCATCTCCATCAAAACCCTCTGCATGAGTTTTGTATATTGAAGAGCGCTCTGTTTCGGTAAGAATTTTATTGAGCGCAGAAATAGCCAACTCAAGGTTTGATTCTGGATTAATATTACTTCCAAGCGAAAGATAGTACTTCATTATCTATGAATAATAACTCCAACATCCTCGGCATGCCTTAATGCACCTGGCTTAGAGACTCTTAATTTAAGTGAATTAACTTTGTATTCATTCTTTACAAGTGCGGCAATGCCTTCCGCCAAAGTTTCTTGCAGTTGGAATTCAGATTCCTCAACAAACTTAATGATTCCTTTGGTGATTTTTTTATAATCAATGGTATCTTCAATGGCATCTGTTTTTGCAGCTCTCTTGCAATCAAACGCCATCTCTAGATCAATACTTACTTCTTGTCGGACCTCTCGCTCCCATCCAAATATTCCTATGATGGTTTGAACTCTTAGATCTTTAATATAAATGATATCTTGCATTCTATTGCATCCCCAAAGGCCAGCGTGGTCGGGCGTGCGAACCTAGCTGATGTGTTGCTTCATGTGTTTTTAGGCTTCCTAGGTATGCAATCATTGCAGCATTATCTGTGCAATGCGCAATTGGTGGATATAAAACTTTAATATTTAATGCTTCCTGGAGAGTAGAAATTTTTTCTCTCAGCAATTTGTTTGCTGCCACTCCTCCAGCCAAAATAATTCCCTCTCTACCGGTATCCGTTAGAGCTTTAGATATCTTTTTGACTAGCACCTCTGTGGCTGCGTGTTGAAAAGAAGCGCAAATATCTGCCTGAACTTCCTCGGTTATCTTATCTATATCTTGAACTGCGTATAGTACTGAGGTCTTTAAACCACTAAAACTAAAATCATAGTCATCACTGTGCAGCATTGGCTGAGGAAATTTAAATTTATTAGGATCACCCTGCTGGGCCATCTTTTCTATCTCGGGGCCACCCGGATAGCCTAGACCAATAAGCTTAGCCACTTTATCAAAGGCTTCTCCGACGGCATCATCCCTTGACTGACCTAGAATCTCATAATCATTTAAACCCTTTACATCAATAATGAGTGAATGCCCTCCAGACACAAGCAGTGTCAAGAATGGAAAATCTAATTTCTCTCCACTCAAAAAGGGAGCCATCAAGTGACCCTCAAGATGATTTACTGGTATTAATGGTTTACTTAGAGCAAGTGCTAATCCTTGAGCAAAATTTTCACCTATTAACAATGTTCCTAATAATCCAGGGCCTGCTGTGTAAGCTATTTGATCAATGTTGCTTGGAAGGATATTCCCTAAAGCTTTCTTATAAATATGAGTAATTTTTTGGCAATGATCCCTAGAAGCAAGTTCTGGTATAACGCCGCCATACTCTCCGTGAAGTTCTATCTGAGAAAAAACTGCCTCGCCAATCAACCCTTTGTTCGAATCATAAAGTGCTACGGCAGTTTCGTCGCATGATGTTTCAATACCTAAAGTAATCATAAAAAAGTTTTTGCATTCACTTCATAAAAAGAATAAACTACCCAGCAATTATGCCTTCTATAATAATAAAAGATACAGAATACTTTGACGTTGGTCTAAGAAAATTTAAGCGTGCTTGTGAAAAAGCTGCGATCGTTCCAGAGATTCGCGCTAGAGAATTTTATGAAAAACCAACAGCCGTAAGAAAGAGAAAAATGGCAGCTGCAATCAAGCGAGCTCATAAGACCAATAGAAAATATAGCTTCTCAAGGCAAAGATCCTATCGCTAATTTGTCTCTCTTAGACACAATCAATCAAGATCTAAAGACAGCCATGCTAAGCAAGGACATTGTCACGCGTGATACTCTACGCATGTTAATCTCAGACATTAAAAAATTTGAAATTGATGAAAGGGTTGAGGCTGATGATGCCAAAATTTCTAATTTAATAAACAAGAATGTAAAACAACGAAGGGACTCAATAGAGCAATTTAAAAATGGGGGTCGTGATGACCTTGTTGCTACCGAACAAAGCCAACTAGAGGTAATCCTAAAGTATTTACCCAAGCAATTATCAGAAGAAGAAATCCATTCGCTGATCCAAGAAGGAATTGCAGCAGTCTCAGCTGAGGGGATGCAAGATATGGGCAAACTAATGGGCCATCTTAAATCTCAATTTGAGGGCAAGGCTGATATGTCAGTTGTCAGCAAGCTTGTAAAAGAACTCTTAAGTTAATTTGACTTAATGTTTATATGAAGAGGGTTTATCTTCTTTATTGGTATACCTTTCAGTTAATTTAGAAGATCGTGAGCTTAAATCTTGCAATTGACCTTCTATCATTACAATTTTTGGGAAAGAAGCTGGCTCTAATGGGTCTCCGTCCCAAACAATAACGTCTGCTAATTTTCCAGGCTCAATTGATCCTCTGTTATCTAGTTTAAATGTTTGCGCTACTGTCTTTGTCATTCCTTTGATTGCGGTTTCATAAGACATTCCATGAGCAACTGCATTTCCTGATCCCTGTCTCATAAGATGATAATTGTGGCTTCTTTGAGTGCTGAACATAATTGGTATCCCTGCTTGATCAAGTATCTTTCCAAGATCCAAACTTGACCCGAGCTCATCGAATGAATCAGGTATATTGTCCATGGGATCTATGATTACTGGAGTATTACTCTCTTTAAGTTTCTCTAAAACCATTGGGGCCTCTTCCACGCTAGCTAAGACCAAATTCAAGCCATATTTTTGCTTCATAGCTAATGCTTGCAAAATATCAACTGCTCTATTTGTTTCTATTACAATCGGCATATCATCATTAACCACTTTGCCTAATGCAACAATATCTTGAGATTGAAGCTCTAACTTATCAGCAATAGCCATTTCCAGAATTTCTTCAACTGGCATGCTTTTTGCCATTTTTCCTATTTCTAATAAAGATTCAAGAAGTGATAAAGTTTCAGCACGAGATCCATAGGAGGCACCGAACCTTCCAAACATAGCTATATCTTTGGCCCCCTTAATTTCAAGACTTCCATCCAAAACGAAATGCGAACCAAGGCCAAAAATTGGAAATGAAGATGCGCTTGGGGTACTTATCGCACTAGTTACTCCATTACTTCTATTCCAGGGAATTCCAGTTGAATGAGGGTTAAATGCGTTAAATATACTAAAGCCTGCACTCAAAATATCAGATTCATCATCCCTTGTAACATCCAGGGCATTTATCTCAACAATGCCTATATTACTCATGGGTGAAATAAGCCCAGGTGTAACCGGTAAGCCATTGACTTCAATGACCCTAGTTTTCCCATTAATTATTAGATTATTGCCAACACCAACGATTGTATTTTCAGATATTAAAATATCTTGAACAACTGAAGTCTCTCCATTTCCCGAATGAACCAGACCGCCTTTAAGTAAAACTGTTTCTGCTGAAATTTGAACCGTAAGAACTGCGAATAAAGTTATTAAAAATTGCTTCATATTATTTCACCCTATTACTTTGGGGTTGAATGACACCCAAATCAAAATCTGTAATTGGTTGAATTTTGGGATTATTCATATCAAATGCAAAAGCCCCATCAATCATTACTGTTTCTGCTCTTGAGTAAATACTAAATGGATCTCCAGTCCAAAGAACAACATCAGCATCCTTTCCAACTTCTATACTTCCTGTTTGATCAAGTATTCCTGCAGCTTTAGCAGGATTACTTGTGATCCAACGCATTGCATGAGCTTTAGAAATTTCATAGCCTGCTCTATTACCTGCTGCCATAGCTTTTGCGGCTTCTTGATTAAGATGCTGAATTCCCACCTCATCATCTGAGTGAACTATTGCGCATCCTGTTCCATTTCTGGCTTGATCAATTATCGCGACATTAGCTTGAACCATGTCATAAGCTTCATGCTTGAACCCCCACCAATCAGCCCACATAGCAGCACAAATTCCTTCATCAGCAAGAAGATCGGCAATTTTATATGCTTCTACAGCATGATGAAAAGTAGTAATTTTGTAATTAAACTCTCTAGACATCTCAATCATCATTGCCATTTCTTCAGCTCTGTAACAATGATTTTGAATAAGTATCTCTCCGTTTAAAACTCCCATCAATGTATCCATGGCTAAATCTCTTGTAGGCCGCCTATTTGAATTAGCTTCATTCATTCCGTCAGTGTATTCAACAGCATCTATCCAAGCGCTCCTATACCCTGCCATATTACCCATTCTGGTTGAAGGAGCTTGTTTGCGATTGCCGTAAACTCTTTTTGGGTTCTCTCCACATGCCATTTTTAGTGAATGAGGGGCACCTGGAAATTTCATGGCTTGAATTGTATTTTGTGAAACATTCTTAAAAGTTGCACCGCGACCACCAAATAAATTTGCCGAACCAGGCAATACATGAAAAGAGGTAACGCCTCCTTTAAGAGCTAAAGCAAATTGAGGATCTTGAGTCCATAAAGAATGCTCTGCCCAAACCTCTGCAGTCACAGGTGAGGTTGCCTCATTTCCATCTGAGCTAGTTGAAACTCCTGGAGCAGAATAAACACCCATGTGAGAGTGAATATCAATGATGCCTGGAGTAATCCACTTATTAGATGCATCTATGACCAAGGCTCCTGAAGCTGTTATAGATTTTCCAATTTCTGCAATTTTTCCATCTGATAGTAATAAATCATACTCTCTATATTCTCCACCCAAGCCATCATAAATATTAGCTGATTTAAAAAGTACGGGTTGAGATTCCATAGGTTGATAGGTTGATGCAAATGCATTGTCTATTCCTGGGTTAATTGACCCTGATTCTCCAAATGAAACATCAATATCAAAATTTTCAGAGCAACTAACAAATGTGAAAAGCAAAATAGATAAAAGAGCTTTATTTTTCATAATAGATTTTCCTCTATAAAGATTATAGGGCCATTTAAAGAGATATAATATTTATATGACAAGAAAAAATAATAGATCAAATGACGAAATGAGACCTCTAGCAATTGAGGTTGGCGTGAATAAACATGCTGAAGGTTCTGCCATAATAAAGTTTGGAGATACTCATATAATTTGTACAGCAAGCATTGAAAATCATGTGCCCAGGTGGATGAGAGGCTCAAATGAAGGTTGGATTACCGCAGAATATGGAATGTTGCCTCGATCAACCCACGAACGAATGAATAGAGAAGCTGCCAGAGGCAAACAAAGTGGCAGGACCATGGAAATTCAACGACTAATAGGCAGATCATTGAGACAAGCTGTTGACCTTAGGTACCTGAAAGATAAAACAATAAACATTGACTGTGATGTAATACAGGCAGATGGGGGAACAAGAACGGCATCTATTTCAGGCGCTTGTGTTGCTTTATTTGAGGCCATCAAAAACTCTCATGATGATCAAAGGGCAATCAAAGAGCATGTTGCAGCTATTTCAGTAGGGTTAAAAGACGGTCGTCCTCTTTTAGATTTAGATTATGACGAAGATAGCTCTGCTGACACAGATTTGAATGTAGTCATGACCGAAAGCGGGGGAATCATAGAAATACAAGGAACAGCTGAAAAATATCCTTTCACTAAAAATGAACTCGATGAAATGATTGAATCTGCTTCAAACGGCATTGCAGATATAATAAGTTTTCAAAAGTCATGTCTGAGCTAAAAGATTTTCAAAAAACTTTCATTGAATTAGCGCTTCATTCAAATGCCTTAGAGTTTGGAAAATTTAAACTAAAATCTGGAAGAGACAGCCCTTATTTTTTTAATGCAGCAAAAATGCTTAATGGCTGTGATTTATTCAAACTGGCTAATTGCTATGTCGATGCTATTGAAGATTCGCGTATGGAATTTGACAGTCTTTATGGTCCCGCATACAAAGGAATCTTTTTGGGATCAATTGTTGCAACGGTCTTTAGTCAAAGAGGTAACCCTTGCCCTCTTTCTTTCAATAGAAAAGAAATCAAGGATCATGGTGAGGGTGGCAATATTATTGGGGCCAATCCAACTGGAAATGTATTGATTATTGACGATGTTTTATCTGCCGGAACTGCTGCAAGGGAATCTATTAAAATTTTAAAAGATCTAAATGGAACGCCCAAGATCTTCCTTGTTGGCTTAGATAGGCAGGAAAAAGGAAATGGTGACTTGTCTGCCAAAACAGAGCTCGAAAAAGATTTTGGTATTCATGTCTCATCTATTATCAACTTAGATGCTCTTATAGAGTACTCTCACAACAATCAAAATTTTCACTCCTATGTAGAAGAACTAGAACAATATAGAAGTAGTTGGGGTGCATAATGTTTACTGGAATTGTTAGCGGCACAGGTCATGTTCAAAAAATTATTAAATGCAAAGATTACACATCATTGATCATCAAAGCTCCAAAAGGCTTTTCTAAAAACTTATTAAAAGGTGCTAGCGTCTCAGTTAATGGGGTCTGTCTTACCGTAAAAAAGGGTAAAACAGATGCCTTGGAGTTTGATGTTATTAAAGAAACGCTAGAGAAAACTAATCTAGAAAATATCTCTAGATCACGAAAGGTCAACCTCGAACGTTCCATGACCGTTAAAACAGAAATTGGTGGGCACCTAGTCTCTGGTCACATTCACGGAACTGGAGAAGTGCTAAAAGTGATTAATAGGCAGGAAACAAAAGATCTGCAAATTAGAATTCCTGCAAACTTGAAAGAATATTTTTTTTACAAGGGCTATGTGGCATTAGATGGATGTAGTTTAACCATTGGAAAAGTACTCAGGTCATCATTCTATATCCATCTTATTCCTGAAACTTTATCAGTCACTACTTTCAAAGAGATAAAAAAGGGAGACCTAATAAATATTGAAGTCGAACAAGCAACCATCAATACTGTGGAAACAGTAAAAAGAGTTATGCTTGAGAGAAAAGTTTAGTTAAGATCGCCATTCTCATACCAACACCATTAAAAATTTGGTTTCTAATTTTGCAGTTCCCTAAGTCGCTAGCTTCTTTGCTTAATTCAATTCCGAAGTTTACCGGCCCTGGATGTAATAAAATCATTTCAGGATCTGCTACCTGAAGTGAGTCAACATTGATTTGGTATCTCTCAATGTAATCATTGGCACCGATGGTAAGTTTTTCTGACAACCTCTCATTTTGAATCCTTAACGCCATTACTACATGAGCATCTTGCAATGCAGTCTCTAGCTCAGGTTCAAAATTACCGATAGAGCTCTCTATAAAATTTTTACAAAGATCCGGGTGGCCACAAAACTTTATGCTTTTATATCCAACGATTTGAATTGCTTCGATAAAAGAATTCACTACCCTTGAATGATCAAGATCTCCAACAATGGTGATATTGAGGTTCTCAAATTTTTCTTTTGATTCATTAATGGTCATTAAGTCAATTAATGTTTGAGTGGGATGTGAAATTGAACCTTCTCCTGCATTAATAAATTGCATGTTTGAAAAATTTTTTACAAAGTCATGTATAACTGATTCAGAGTGGCGCAGAATGCATAAATCAACTCCCATCATCTCTATAGCATCCATCGTATCCTCAAGGGTCTCTCCCTTCTTCATGGAGGAATTCGATAAATCAAAATCTATAAATTTTGCACCTAGGTTATGTGCAGCGATTTCAAAAGAAAGCTTTGTTCTGGTGCTTGGCTCACAGAACATAGAAACAATCTTCTTATCAGGAAATAAATTTTCATTTCGATAGTCTAAAGAATCCTCAGACTTAAAGTTATTTGCAAGCTCAATTAAATCAAAAATATCTTTCTTGGTAAGGTCAGAAAAATTAATTAAGTTCTTAGACATTAAACTTCTATCGATAAAATAGCATCCATCTCAACATTTACATCTTTGGGTAATCTGGATACCTCTATTGTTGAGCGCGCAGGAAAAGGTTCAGAGAATCTCTTTTTCATAAGATTATTCACAGCATCAAAATTGGCAAGATCTGTTAAAAAAATACTTAGTTTCAATATGTTATCCAAGCCTCCCCCTGCTTCTTTGCATATTGCATCTAAATTATCTATAACCTGGTTAACCTCATTCTCAAAAGTATTATTATTTAGTTCTCCAGTTGCAGGAATGAAAGCCACCTGCCCTGAAATAAATACGACGTCTCCCCATTGAATAGCTTGAGAATATGGTCCGATGGCTGCTGGTGCTTTATTTGTAGAAATTAGTTTTTTCATTTTTGGTTTTGGTGTCGTTTACTATTCTTGAGCAGCTTGTAACGTATCTTAGTGAGCGTAATTTTACCATCAATTTATTCAATGAATCAGTATTCAGAACTTCTACCTCCACAACAAACTCAATGATCATTGCGTCAATGTCTCTGCTTTGAATATTAACTATATTAAGGTTGGATTTAGTAAAAACCGATGCAATATCAGCCAATATCCCAGGCCTATCTTCTGCTTGAATTTTAACATGCCCTTTATAATGAAGTTCTGTACTATCACTTCCCCACATTGCTGGAAAATATCTTGATGAAATATTATGGCTTCTATGAGGAGCAACCTGCCTACATCTTGCATGATGAATTACAATGCCTCTATCTGTATCTGAATGTGCGGTTATTGGATCACCGTGAATGGGCATGCAACATTTTGCATATATAACTGACACACCTTCAATTTGATGATCGGATAAAACCATTGCTTTGAGTTTAGGATTTTTATTTTTTCTAATCTTTAAACCTGAAAAGAACCTCTCAGCAACTAATGCTCCTGTCTTTTTTCCAGACCCTAAATCAATTAAAAGCTCATTAAGCGATTTCACTCCTATCATTTCTAGAATCCTAGACATTTTACTGCCTCTATACTGATCAAGGGTGACACCTCCTCTCTTTAATTCACTTTCAAGCATTAATTTGCCTGCTTTCCTAGATTGTGAAATTTTTTGATTTCGAAGTGCTAGACGTATCGAAGACCTAGCCTTACTAGTCACTACAAAATTTAGCCAGTCTGGACTAACCTCTTGTTTGTCTGAGGTAATAATTTCAATTGATTGTCCATTTTCGAGACGAATATTAAGTGGTGCATATTTTCTATTTACCTTACATGCAACTGCATGATTCCCAAGGTCTGTATGAAGTTCATAGGCTAAATCAATTGGTGTTGAGCCAGATTTTAAATTTACAATTCTGCCTGCTGGTGTAAAAACATACACCTCGTCATAAACTAAATCGGTCTTAATTGCTTCAACAAATTCATGGGTATCAGCAGAAGCTTTACTTAAATCAGTGAAGCTTTCAATCCATTTCTTTGCACCCATTGATTCTGAGGTTACGTTATCTTTTGTTTTATATGACCAATGTGCCGAAATTCCATTTTCAGCAATAATCTCCATGCTTTTGGTTTGAATCTGCACCTCAATTGGAACACCGTCTAGAGCAATAAGGGATGTATGAATTGCCTGATAGCCATTTGATTTTGGAATGGCAATATAATCTTTAAATTTTTTTCCAATAGGCTTGTGAATATTATGAATAATGCCTAATGATCTATATGCATCATCTACAGAATTTACAATTACTCTAAATGCATATACATCTAATATTTCAGAAAATGGTTTCTTCTTATTTTTAATCTTTCTATAAATACTGTATAAAGATTTTTGCCTTCCTTGAACGGTTGCCAAAATATCATTATTTTTTAAGTAATACTTAAATTGTTTACGAAGTTTAGAAATAATCCTTTGCCTTCCGCCAACTGCTTGTTTAATTGCTGATTCAAGCATTCTTGCGCGCATGGGATGAAGGCAGTGAAAAGCCAAATCCTCAAGCTCAACACGAATGTTTTGCATACCAATTCTAATTGCAATCGGGCCATAGAGATCTATGGTTTCGATTGATTTTCTAATTTGCTTTTCTCTGGGTAAAAACTCAATGGTTCTCATGTTATGTAATCGATCGCACAGCTTTACAATTATTACTCTTATGTCCTTCGACATAGCTAAAGCCATTTTTTGTAAATTATTAGCGTTGCGATCTTCGATGCTATCGAAATCAAGCTTATTTAGATTGCTGACACCATCTACTATTGCAACAATATCTTTGCCAAATAGTTTTTCCAAGTAAGATTTCTTGATGAAGCTGTCCTCTAAGACATCATGCATTAAGCCTGCGCAGACTGTCTCAATATCTAAATGAAGCTCTATTAAAATTGTTGCAACTGCAATAGGGTGAGTTATGTAGGCTGAGCCTTCTTTGCGAAACTGATCCTTATGCGCCTCAAAAGCAACATTGTATGCAGTTTGTAAAAGGTCTAACTCTTTCTTAGAAAGATAGGCTTGTGCAGATTCGTAAAGTTTTTTTGGAACTGGTGAAAGAAGCTTTCTGTTAGAGAAATCTAAAAGAGCTTGATTGGGGATAGCCCGTTCACTCAATTAGAAGCTCCAGGATTAACATTAGCCGATAATTTCGTCTTGTGGCTTTTCTCTGTCGATAGCAAACTCATCTAACAATACATCCTCTTCAAGAGTCTTATCAAGGATCTCTTTTGTAATTAGCCCTTCTTCAATTTCCCTCAAAGCAACAATAGTAGGTTTATCATCTTCCCACTCTACCATTGGTTCTCTGCTGGTTGTTGAAAGTTGTCTTGCTCTTCCAGATGCCAATAAGATTAATTCAAATCTGCTTTGGACCTTGTCTAAACAACCTTCTACTGTAATTCTTGCCATAATGTTTTCTCCGAGGGCGTATTTTAGTGTTTATTTGCCTAATAAGACAATAGCTGAGCTAAAAACTGTTGAACTTCTTCTCTATTTTGCTTATTTACTGGGTTTTCTTGAGAAATAATACTGAAAAGCTCTTTGTGTGCATCGTCAAAAGAATCGTTAATAATAATATGCTTATATTCATTTGCATAAGTCAATTCATCTTTTGCGTTTTTTAATCTTAAATTAATTGACTCTAGGTCTTCATCTCCCCTGCTTTTTATTCTTTCTTCTAGAGAATGAATAGAGGGGGGGAGAATAAAGATCGAATCATGATTAAGAGACAAATCATTAATTTGCCTAAACCCCTGAACATCAATCTCAAGAATCAAATTAATTCCTGAGCTTAGTTTTGATTGAACAAAATCTAAAGAAGTGCCATACCAATTGCCATGAACCTCAGCATGTTCAAGAAAAAAATCAGAATTTTTTTTATCTAGAAAATCTTCTTCAGAAATAAAGAAATATTGATTGCCATTTGACTCGCCTTTTCTTGGTGATCTTGTTGTGTAAGAAATAGATAGCTCTAAAGGCAGATCAGACTGATTTGCTGTAGCTAAAACTGCATCAATCAAAGAAGACTTGCCTGCGCCAGATGGAGCCGAAACCAAAAAAAGCTTTGGATCTTTCATCACTCTAAATTTTGAGCCTGCTCACGCAGTTCCTCTACCTTTAACTTCATGGTTAATGCTAAATCTTTTAAATCTGGTTTTTCTATTTTAACTGATAGAGTATTTACTTCTCTAAATAATTCTTGAAGAATAAAGTCCATTTTTTTACCATGAGTATTTTTAAGTTTAAATAATTTATTTAGCGACTCAATATGAAAGCTAATTCTTTCAAGCTCTTCAGCTATATCATGTTTTAAGGCCACATTTGAGAGTTCATTAGCTATCTCATCTTTATTAATATCAACATTCTTTTGAATGAACTTATTCTTGATGGATTTGACTCTATGCTTCAGCAATGAGGGCGCTGACTTTAATAATTTTTGATGTGCATTTTTTAAAAATAACGTCTTAGCTAGAATGATTTTCTCTATTTTTTGGCCTTCCTTGGCCCTGGATTCTACTAAGTTCTTTATTGCTATGTTTAATGCTTTCTTGCCTAAAATTGAAATATCCTTTTTTGACGTCCTAACTGTTAATAGACCAGGGATATCTCTAAGATCGCTTAATTTAAGATTCAAGTGTTTAAAATCTTTGCTATCTTTTAAGGTGCTCTTCAAGTTCCTGATGCTATCTTGATTAAGCTCATACGAATGGTCTGATTGGAAATTATCATGGATTTTTACTTCAAAAGAGCCTCTCAGGAACTTTTTCTTTATCTGATTTTTTATATATTCCTCTAGATCATTTGGTAGGCTGTATCCTCTGAAAGAAATATCTACAAACCTATTGTTAACTGACTTAATTTCACACAAAACCTCCATCTTCTTTGAGGTAGCTTGCCCTGTCCCATATCCTGTCATGCTGTAAAACATATGATTCCTAAATACTTTTCACTATTATCTCATTAAACCGCTTTCTAATAACTTTTGTGGGTCAAATGATTTTCCAATATTGTCTGAACTTATAAAAAAATCTTTAAAAGAATGCCCAGGGCATATAATAGAAAAAATCTCACTGTACTTTCGAGCTTTCTCACTGCAAATCATCGGCCCGGAAATATGGACTGAATCTTTATTGGAGATATAGTTTGCTATTACCAATGCAAGATTATCCCTGCTAAACATATTAGCTTCCGCAAAGCGGAGAGGATATTTTTTTCCATCAAAAGCATTCACATGATTTCTCATCCAATGAGTTTGTTCATCATATAATCCTGATGGGCGCAAAATCAGTGGCTCTACTTTTGATTCACGTGACACAAACTCTTCATACTCTAAAATAATTCTTGCTTGATTATCATCAGGCAAAGGTTTCACTGCTTCGGTGATCTTTCTTCCATTGTTTAAGCCATAAACCCTGGTTGAACTAACAATAACCAATTTCTCATAACTTATATTATTATTAAAAAAATTCATTATTTGGTATGACGCATCTAAGAATCCTTGCTGATAGCCATCTATGTCTGATGAGGTTGGTTTTAATATCAAGATAATGGTTGAAAAATCTTTAGAAGATAGATTTAAACTTGATTCGCTGATCCAATCTTGCTTGATGAATTCAACATTGGCTAAGTTAGTAGGCACGCTTCTAGAAACTCCTATAAATTCTTGGTCAGGAAGGCTGGCTGCAACCCGTCTTCCAAGATCTCCGTAACCTATAATCAAAACTTTTTTCATATATATGTTTCTAAAGTCCTTATATTAAAAGTATTATCGTTAAGTGGCTAATATTGAACTAACTCAATTAAAAGGTATTGGACCTTCTATAGTTGAAAAACTTAATCTTATTGGAATTTTTAACTTAAGAGATCTTTGCTTTCATCTTCCCTTTGGATATCAAGACAGAACAAAAATTTCAAATATAAGCGATCTACAACCAGGAGATGAAAAGTTAATAAGAGTTAAGGTAATTTCTTCACAAGCAATATATAGACCTAGAAAGATGATGGTACTTAAATCTGCTGACTCTTTTTCTAATATTAATATTCGCTTTTTTTATTTCCATCCTGCTCAAACGAAGCAGCTAAAAGCTGGAACTGAACTTTTGTGTTATGGGAAAGTGAGCTTGAGTAGGTATGGGCTAGAAATGATTCATCCAGAGTATGAAGTCATATCAAGTGATCACAAATTAAAAGATAAAAAACTAACGCCTGTATATAGAGTACCCAAAGGCATAGGACAAAAAAAAATAAGGGGATTTATTCAAGCCGCAATCTCAAAATTAAATTTTGAAGAAGACTTTCTAGACGTAGAAAGATATGACGCATCTTTAAACATGAAAATTATCGATGCCCTAGCAATCATCCATAATCCCGAAGCAGATATAGACATTAATGAAATGCTTCCCGGAGGCTCTCATCCAGCAAGAGTAAGGTTATTAAAAGAAGAAATGATTGCTTTTCAGGCTGGTATGGCTTTTTTAAAACGTAAACAAAAAAGACATCGCTCTTTTCCATTATCTAAAGAGAATGAATGGACAGCAGAAGTTAAATCAAATTTTCCTTTTGAATTAACTGGCGCCCAAACAAGAGTTGTAAGTGAGATTAAACAGGATTTATCTCAAGAAGTTCCCATGATGAGATTGGTACAAGGAGATGTTGGCTCAGGAAAAACAGTGGTAGGTGCATTGGCTGCAGCGTTAGCCCTTGACTCATCTTTTCAGGTTGCTTTTATGGCACCGACCACATTGCTAGCAGAGCAACATTTTTTTAGCTTGAAATCTTTTTTTAATAAACAAGCAGCTAAAGTAGCTCTTCTAACAGGTAGCACTTCTGCAAGCAAAAGAAAAAAAATCTTACAAGATCTTAAGGAAAGCAAGATCAAATTATTGATTGGAACCCATGCTTTATTTCAGAAAAGTGTTGAGTTTTCTAACCTTGCTCTCATTATCATCGACGAGCAACACAGGTTTGGAGTGAATCAACGCCTAGCCTTAAGAAAGAAAAATGATTCTGAAAAATCAGCACCTCACCAGCTGACATTAACAGCTACTCCTATTCCAAGAACGCTTTCTATGAGCGTATATGCAAACATGGATGTTTCTGTGATCGATGAACTGCCTCCTGGCAGGAAGCCAATTCAAACATCATGTTTACCTTTAAGCGGAAAAGATAAACTGATTGAAAGAATCTCAGCCGCTACAAAAAAAGGTAGCAAAGTGTATTGGATATGTCCTTTAATTGAAGAATCTGAAAACTTAGATTTAAATGCTGTCATGGAAACCTATGAAGATTTATCTGAGCATTTTGGCCAAGAGAAAGTTGGTTGCCTTCATGGAAAGTTATCAGCAATTAAAAAACAAGAGCAGATTCAAGCTTTCAAAGATTCTAAAACTTCAATCTTAGTATCAACGACTGTTGTTGAAGTGGGGGTAGATATCCCGGATGCAGATATCATGGTTATTGAAAATGCAGAAAGATTTGGTTTAGCGCAACTGCATCAATTAAGAGGAAGAATAGGCAGAGGAACCAAAGAAAGCTTTTGCATTCTTCTGCACAAAGACAAGATTCAAGATGTCTCATCGCAAAGACTCCAAGTATTAGTAGACTCTCAAGATGGCTTTAAAATCGCCGAAGAGGATCTTGTAATAAGAGGCCCTGGTGAAATCATGGGCGCGCAACAAACAGGCATTGTGCCGATGAAATACACTAATCTAGTCAGAGACAGTCAGTATCTAATGGAAACCAAAAAAGTTGCTGAATCAATATGCAACGAAGATCCTGAGCTTGCCAATCAGCTCATAGAAAGATGGATCTCAGGCTCTATAGCTTTTGCTGACGCTTAGTTATCTGGTCAAAATTTCCATTGCTTTTTTATCGTCGACTACAGGGACTATTGCAGACTCGCACATTTCGCTCCATCCATTAGCGAATTCAATTACAAGAGTCGGGTCATCGGCTTCTACTATAACTATACCGCTGCCAGTAGTAAGGTCGTGATACCTCGCAAGCTTTGAAGAACCCTCTAAGAATTGACCATCAAGCTCATCTAACGTCATAGTAGCAAAAACCTTATATGCCTCTTGATCACATTTGAAATCAATCATATATACAGCTGCTTGTGAGATATTACAAAACAGTAAAGCTGCCCCTAGAACAAAATATTTTTTCATTTTATGTCTCCAATAGATTTAATAATTTATTATATGAGATCTTTAGCAAACTGCCAGAGACCATTGAGTGGGAATAACTAAACACAATTATTTACGTTTTCTTAAAATTCTAGCCATAGTTGAGGCGCTTATTACGCTTCCATCTTTTTTCAAAGATTCTGCTAGTTTGCCTTCGCCTTCAGGAGCATAGATATTAAAGAGAACTAGAGCTCCGTTTGCTCCTCCTTGTTCCATATGTACATCACCTGGTTCTTTATGTACAAAATCTCCCACAACTCTTACTCGCTTACCAAGCTCTTTTCCGGTTTCAATATCGATATCGGTGACATGAAGCTCGCCTTCTAGAACCAAAGAACTAATTTCTGCAGTATGCCTGTGAAAATGACAATAACAATTTGGTTCCCACTTAACTAATATCTCCAAGCGCCCGTCTTCTCTCGCATCTAGAATAGCGTCAGAGTAGTCTATGGGGTAATCAAAATCTTCCCCCTCAGTGTAGCGCTTCCATTTAAGACTCTTGTCATTTAGCAGATTCATGAAGGAATTCTAGCTTAGCAAGTGTATAAAAAACAACTGAGGCTCCAGCGCCGATAACAGCCACAGTCGAATGGGGCTGAATCCTGTCGATTATGTGATTCTTATAACATTCCATTCAATGTTAATAGAGGAGCTATAACTAAACTCACAATCGCCATTACATTAATTAGGATATTCATTGAAGGTCCAGAAGTATCTTTAAATGGATCGCCAACTGTATCTCCAACAACAACTGCAGCATGAGTATCAGAGCCTTTACCACCGAGGTTACCCTTCTCAACATACTTCTTAGCGTTGTCCCAGGCTCCGCCTGCATTTGCCATAAATAAAGCAAGTGCAACACAACCTAATAATCCGCCAGCAAGCATTCCGCCTAAAGCGTATGCCCCAAGGCCAATTCCTACAATTGCTGGCATTGCTACTGCAATGACGCCTGGTAACATCATTTTCTTTAAAGCAGCTTTAGTTGCTATCTCAACACATTTTTCTGAATCAGGATCAGCAGTGCCTTCCATCAAACCAGTTATCTCTCTGAATTGTCTTCGAATTTCATTAATCATCTCAAATGCTGCATCTCCAACAGCTGTCATGGTAATTGAGGAAATCAAAAAAGGAATACAGATTCCTATAAACATGCCAACTAACACAATAGGCTCTCCAAGAGAAAGTGAGAATTCTTTTTCAGACATTGCTAATTCAGCAACTACCTTTGGATTTAATTGAACCACCTCAGAGAAAGCTGAAATAATTGCCAAAGCTGCTAATGCAGCAGCTCCAATAGCAAAACCTTTACCAATAGCTGCTGTTGTATTTCCAAGCTCATCCAAAGAATCTGTGATCTCTCTTACATCCTCTCCCATGCCAGCCATCTCAGCAATACCACCAGCGTTATCTGCAACTGGACCATATGCATCAATTGCCATGGTTATCCCAACTGTTGAAAGCATTCCTACAGCAGCAATACCTACTCCATAAACTCCTGAAAGAGTTGTAGAAATTAAAATAATTGTTGCTAAAACTAAAATTGGAATTACAACAGATTGCATTCCAACTGAAAGGCCAGAAATCATGACTGTTGCAGAGCCAGTTTCACCTGATTCAGCAATCTTTTTAACAGGATCTCCGCCTGTGTAGTATTCAGTAATTAACCCAATTAATACTCCGCCCACAGCACCACAGACCACAGCCCACCAAACATTCATTGACACACCGGTCATGCTAGTTGTTAAAAAATAAGCCATAACAATAAATACTGCCGGTGCTAACATAGTTCCTGAGCGTAAAGCACGGTCAGGCGCTTTAGCAGACTGCAATTTAACTATTATGATTCCAATGATGGAAGCTATTAAACCAATTGAGGTTAAAGCCAATGGGAACATCATCATTTCCTTGGAGCCTAAAGTATAGGCTATAGCAATAGAGGCAATCATTGATCCACAATAAGATTCAAAAATATCTGATCCCATGCCAGCAACATCACCGACGTTATCGCCAACGTTGTCTGCTATTACTCCTGGATTTCTTGGGTCATCTTCCGGAATTCCTGCTTCAATCTTACCCACCAAGTCTGCTCCAACATCAGCACTCTTAGTAAAAATACCTCCGCCGACACGAGAAAATAAAGCTACAACTGATGCTCCCATTCCAAAGCCCTCAAGAGCATGAACATGAGATTCACTAAAAAAATAGAAGAGGCTGCCAAGACCAATTAAGCCAAGAGATGCCACACATAATCCCATTACAGAACCACCATAGAAAGAAACGCTTAAAGCAGCTGCTGCTCCATCTTGTTGAGCTGCGGTTGCAGTTCTAACGTTTGCTTTTGTTGCTGCATACATTCCAATGAATCCTGCTAAAGAAGAACAGGCTGCGCCAACTACAACAGCAATAGCTGATTGAATAGTAAGAAAAGTTGCTACTAGAATAACCAACACCGCAACAAAAATTAAAAGATATGTATATTCAGTTTTCATAAACTTCATTGCGCCCTTGTGAATTTCATCCCCGATCTTTTTAACTTGATCTGAGCCATCTGAATAGCGCATGACCAAACTGAATACCACAAAAGCGGCAATCAAACCAAAAACACCCAATGCTGGGGCAATTAATATATTCATCCTTTCTCTCCTATAAACAAGCGTTAGATTCTATCAAATAAAATTGAATTTAATTAGTAATTAAGCCTTCGAATTGAAAATATTTTCATCCAATTGATTCTCTGTTTTTGCAACTATACATGCAATTGCAGCATCGCCAGTAACATTTACTGAAGTTCGGATCATGTCAAGCACTCTATCAACCGCAAGAATGATCCCTATTGCCTCAAGTGGTAAGTTAAATTGTTGCAAAATTATTATCAAAGTAATGGTTCCTGCTGATGGAACGGCAGCAGTTCCTATTGAGGTCGCTACCGCAAGTAGAACAACTTGAATGTATTGAAACAGAGTTAAGTCAATGCCAGACATTTGAGCAATAAATACTGTTGCTAAACCTTGCATAATTGCGGTGCCATCCATATTGATCGTGGCTCCGACGGGCACCACAAAAGAGGCAACATTTTGATTGACGCCTAAATCTTGATTTACTGTTCTAAGGGTTACCGGAATTGTTGCTGCGCTAGATGAGGTAGAAAATGCAAATAAGGCAACGTCTTTCATCTTTCTAAAAAAGGTTAAAGGATTTAAACCTCCAACAAATTTCAAAAATACCGAGTAAGTAAAAGCTGCATGAAATAAAAGAAGAGCAATTAACAGAACAACATATGCTAAAACGTCTTGAAAGATATCCAGACCATCAGCAATAACAAACTTTCCAATGAGACAAAAAACACCCAAAGGCGCAAAGCTCATGATCATTACAATAAGCTGTAAAAATACTGTATTTAATTTGGCAAATGACTCGCTTAAGTTTCCTGTTAAATGATTTGTTTTATTGAGAGCAAGGCCAAATAAAATACTAAAGAACACGATTGCTAGCATCTGATTTTCAGCCATGGCTTGGATAATATTCGAAGGAAAAATTCCAACAATAGTCGAGTAGATTCCTTGCCCTTGAGGCAGTGAGCTTGGCGCGGCCATAGCTATATCAGATGAATAATTCGAGCCTGGCTGAAAGAAAGAACCTGCAATAAGTGCCAAAGAAACAGCTATGCCTGTAGTTAGCAAATAAAAACCTACTGTTTTAAATGTTAGTTTTCCTAAAGACTGTGAGCTTCCTAGAGAGGAGATACCTGTTACCAAAGAGAAAAAGACCAAAGGCACGACTAATAGCTTTAGGAGATTCATGAAGATATCTCCGCCCATTTTAAAAATATATTTTTCTACAAAAGCATCTATTGAGCTTGGAAATAAATCTGTATAAAAAAGAAAGGAGCCAACAGCAAACCCAAGAATCAGACCTATAAGAATGTTTCTGGTTAAATTTTTTGGCGTATCTATCATTAAATTTCTGTCATTTCAAAATCTTCTTTTCCTACTCCGCAGTCAGGGCACAACCAGTCATCAGGAACATCATCCCAAGCAGTTCCAGGAGCAATGCCATCATCTGGCCAGCCTAGCTCTTCATCATATATTAGTCCACATACAATGCATTCCCATTTTTTATATTCCATTTTCTCTCTCTTAGTTAATCTGACTCAAAAAGTCTCATTTAATGAAAATTAAGCAGGCTATAATATCAGATTTTAGAGATCTAATTAATGCAAGTAAAAAGAATTAATGAATGGCTAAATGACTCAGAGTTAAAAAGTTGTTTAAAAGAACAAAACATTCTAGATTGGCTAAATGAAGAAGGCTCGATTACTGCAAGAATTTCATCTAATGCCAAGTTTAAGCTTGAGATTTTAAATGACCGAATTGGCGTTGCTGAGAGTGAAGAGTATTTAGCGTTGGATATGGCTTCACAAGAAGTTCGTATTAGGGAAGTAGTTTTATATGGAGATCTGGTACCGCTTGTTTATGCGAGAAGCATTATCCCAAAACTAACATCATCTAAAGGTTATCCTGGGTTGGGCACCATTGGATCAAAACCACTCGGCGATTTGCTCTTTCAAAGCAGACTTTTTGTTAAAACACGTCGTGAATTTGCACAATTTCAAAATCTTGCGAAACAGGTTATTTGGGGGAGAAGAACTCATTACCTTGTTCGGGGATACCCATTAAGCGTTATGGAAGTATTTTTGTCTCCATGAATAAAATTCTAGCAATTTCAGAATTGATGCGGCTTGATAAACCAATTGGTATATACCTATTGCTATGGCCGGCATTATTGGCATTGGTTATTAGTTCAGGCGGCAATTTTGAGTACGCTGATTTGTTAATTGTCATTATTGGAAGCATCTTAGTTAGATCAGCGGGGTGCGTAATCAATGATATTTGGGATAAAGACCTTGATGGAGGCGTAGAAAGAACAAAAACGAGGCCAATACCTAGCAAAAAGATCTCAATATCTGAAAGTTGGGCTGTTTTTACTGCGCTTGGAGTTTTTACCCTAATTTTACTTAGCTTTACTAATTCAAATACAATTTTTATAAGTGTTTTCTTTGGGTTATTGACAATTCTATATCCCCTGACAAAGAGATTTTTTGTCGGGCCCCAGATTTTCCTTGGCCTGACTTTCAACCCAACAATTATTGTTTACGCCATGACAAATGAGTTAAATAATCCAACTATGATTTTTCTCTACTTTGCAATTGCTGCAAAAACTATTGCCTTCGATTCATTCTATGGATTGTGTGATATTGAAGATGACAAGAAATTAGGAATTCATTCAACTCCTTTATGGTGGGGATCAAAAACTTTATTGATAATTGCAATCTTGCAAGTTATTGCAATTACCCTTTTGCTTATTGTTGGATTGAAAGCCGGACTCTCATCTCATTGGTACATAGGAATAATTTTGTTAAGTGGTGTTTATTTTTATCAACATCGCCTAGCTTCCCAAAAAAAGTTTTTGCTAGCTTTTAAAAATAATCATTGGGCATCTTTATATTTACTTACCCTTTCAGCATTTTGTTTTCTGATAATCTGATTTCATGTCATCTCAAATCAGAAAAATTGATTTACAAGAAAAGCTATATTCAATAGAGGCAAATAATCCATTTGAAGATTTTTCATACTTGCGAGCAATTGAAGAAAGTAATTCTGCCTCAGAAGAATCCGGATGGATTCCAGATCATCTTGGCGAAATCAAAAACAAAAAATTAATAAGTTTTCTCCCCTTATATAAAAAATTTAATAGCTATGGGGAATTCATCTTTGATCATCAGTGGGCAAATGCATTACACAGAGCAGGCAGAAATTATTACCCAAAATTACTAACAGCCGTTCCTTTCACGCCTTGTGAGGGAGATAGAATTTTAGGCAAAAATGATCAATGCAAATTGAATTTAATTGATGCGGGCATTAAAAAAATGGAAGATGAGGAAATAGAATCATGGCATATTCTTTTCCCGAATGAATCTGGCAAGAGTGTATTGAGAGAAAGAAATTTTGTTGAAAGATATAATTATAGATTTACTTGGAAGAATGATAACTTTGTGGATTTCAATAATTTTTTATCTATATTCACTTCCCGTCAAAGGGCAACTATTCGCAAAGAAAGAAAAAGCATTTCTAAACTAGGTATCAAAATTAGATGTAAAAAAAATGATGAGATTAAACCTGAGGATTGGAGTTTATTTTATGCATTTTATCAAAATACTTATTATGAAAGAGCCCAAAATCCTTATCTAAATAAAGAATTTTTTAAATTAATTAATACCTCAAATCAGGTAGTTAAACCAGTTATTTTCTTTGCTGAGATGGATGGCGAGCCAATTGGTGCATCGCTATGTTTTGAAGGGGGAAGCACTCTATATGGGAGGCACTGGGGGGCATCAAGAAAAATAAAAAATCTACACTTTGAATGCTGTTACTATCAAGGCATAGAATATTGCATAAAAAATAATCTCAAATTTTTTGATCCAGGAGTTCAAGGCGAACATAAAATTAGAAGAGGCTTTCAGCCACATTTATGCTCATCATTTCATTATTTTTTAAGAGATGATTTTGGCAAAGCAGTAAGCAATTTTTGTAAATCAGAAAGGGTTCAAATAGAAAATTACATTGAGGCCTGCAAATCCTATACACCGTTTAACAATGATTATAGAATCAAATAAATGTATAAGAGTTTAAAAACAAAAAATCATTTAACAACATGCGGAGCAAATTTTTCTAGACTTAGAAAGATTCTATGTGATTTTCAAGATGATGCTTATACATTTGAAATTCTAAATCATAATCAAAAAAATCTTGCTGAATTTTTAATAATCTCCAGAACCCCACACACTCTTTCGATCGAGGCAAAGTTTAAAAATAATGATTCGGCTTTGGTAAATTTTTTGCTTAGGATAAATATTTATATCGATGCAAAGTTAGCGGAAGTAATTTCTTATCAACAGGAAAAACCTGTTCCATTTTTTGCTCCCTCCCCATTCTCACAATCGCAAGATGAAAAATATCAACAAAACAGAATCCTAACTGAATGGCTGGAAAATATATTTTTAAACGGAGCTGTTGAAGCAAAAGAAATAAATTTTTTGAATGACTAAAATTTTATATCTTCATGGACTTGCATCTTCAGCAGATTCAACTAAAGCAAAAATAATTGAGTTTTATGTTAAAAGAAGCACTAAAGAATTAAATTTTTTGAATGATTAAAATTTTATATCTTCATGGATTTGCATCTTCAGCAGATTCAACTAAAGCAAAAATAATTGAGTCTTATGTTAAAAGAAGTACTAATGCAACTACGATTTTAATTCCTGATTTAGATAACAATATCAAAAATGCTTATCATCAGATTGAAGAAATTATAAAAATAGAATCTCCTTCTTCAATCATTGGGAGTTCCTTGGGTGGTTTTTTTGGAACATATTTTTCAGAAAAATATGATCTTATGTGTGTGAATATAAATCCGGCAATCCCTCCAATAGATATGTCTGAATATCTTGGTGAAAATGAAAACTATTCAACTGGAGCGAAGTTTGTTATTGATCAAGATCAGTTGGACTTGTTAGATACAATGAATCAAAAAATTAAGCGTTTAAAAAAGCATAAGAATTTAATGACTCTAGTTCAATCGGGGGATGAAGTCCTTGATTATAAACTTGCTATTCAATATTTTGCTGGCAGTCAGATTGAGGTTACATTTGGCGGAAATCATTCTTTTGAAGACTTTGAGTCATACATTATAAAAATACAGAAATTCCTAAATATGCACTAATAAAGTGCATATTTTTGTATATTGCCCTATAATTAATCATTATTTGCACATTTTCAGTGCATATATATTGGCATTGATATTGCATATATAAGTAAAAGAACTTAGAAAATTTTTAGGAGAAATAGAATGTCGAAATATAAAACTTATGAATATATATGGCTAGATGGATATCAACCTGAACCTTCGATGAGGAGCAAGGTTAAAGCTACTGATGCAAATACGCCGCCAGACTGGTCTTTTGATGGCTCATCAACACAACAAGCTGAGGGCGGAAGTTCAGACTGCTTACTTCTTCCAGTACAGACATATGAAAACCCCCATGGCCATGATTTAGTAATGACGCAGGTTCAATCAGCTGACCACACTACTCATCCTACTAATTTCCGCGCTGCAGCTGAAGCAGTTGTAACAGACGATTGGTGGTTTGGATTTGAACAAGAATTTTTCTTTACAGATCCTGAGACTGGAGAACCGTTGGGTTGGGAAAACGGTGAGCCAAGAGCCCAGGGTGATTTTTATTGTGGTGTTGGTGCAGGAAACGTTGTGGGAAGAGAAATATCAGACCACCACCTTCAAGCATGTTTAGACCTCGGAATTACACTAACGGGGACCAATGCTGAAGTTGCACTTGGCCAGTGGGAGTATCAATGTCTTGGAAAAGGTATTAAGGCTGCTGATGATCTTTGGGTAAGCAGATATATGCTATACAAAATTGCTGAAGAGTATGGAGTTGGAGTAAATATTCATCCTAAGCCTAAAACTGGTGACTGGAATGGCTCAGGAATGCATACCAACTTCTCTAATGGAGAAATGAGATCCCGAGGTTCAGAAGAGTTATTTTCATCTATGTGTGACAAACTTGGTGAGGTACATAAGGAAGGAATTGCAGCCTATGGCTCTGATAACGATATGAGGTTAACTGGCTTGCACGAAACACAAAGCATTGACCAATTCTCTTATGGGGTTAGTGACCGAGGCGCAAGCATCAGAATCCCAGTTTATACAGTCGAACATAACTGGAATGGTTATCTAGAGGATAGGAGACCGGCTTCAAATGCAGATCCCTATAAAATCTTAGCTCACATTGTTGGGACTCTAGCAAAATAAAGTAAAGGTTGAATAAATTTAATACAGAGATAAACAAAAAGCCCTCCAGTCAAGGAGGGCTTTGTTTTTTAATTTGAGATCATGGATTCTTCAGGTTTTAAAGCATTTGATAACTTAAATACTGAAATCATCATTTTGAATGGAAATGATTTCAAATTATTATGGATCAACGATGCGGCAAAAGCAGCAAACTGGATTGGTGACTCTTCGAAATTTGCAGAAAAAACAATCTCATCATTGCTCAATGAAGAAACTGGCTTTCAAGTAAATGAGATTCTTAAAAAAACCAAAGAGAATTCGGGGTCTGTTACCAGACGAGACTTTGAAATAGTTCATCAATCTGGGACTGCGAGAACAGTTGATTTAACAATAACTTTTTCAGAAAAAAAGAATCTTATTTTTATAGAAGCGGTGAGTATTGATAATCTCAATAAAATAATTGATTCAACAAGAAGCTTTTCAACACAAAAAATAGCAGCTGGCTTGGCTAGAACTTTAGCTCACGAAGTCAAGAATCCTTTGTCAGGGATTAAAGGTAGTGCTCAAATTTTGAAGTCTAAATATGCTGATGATTTTTCAAAAAAATTCTTAAAAATAATAGAAGATGAAACAGATCGATTGAATGAAATTGTTACGAGAATATTAACTCCGGCAAAAAAACCAACCTTTGAATATTTTAATCTACATGAATCTTTGCAAAGAGTATTAGCATTAAGCAATGCTGAATCTCAGGAAAACTTAACCATAGACAGAGATTATGATCCAAGCATTCCTGAGATTTACGGAGATAAAAATTTATTTATTCAAGCTTTAATCAATGTTACCCAAAATGCTGTTCATGCATGCACAAACTTTGCTGAAGAACCATGTCTCGGCATTCAAACAAAAATCTCATACAGACAACCTATCAATGGAACCATGCATAACACCTTAGCTGAAATTATTGTTAGCGATAATGGCCCAGGAATAAATCCAGAAATTAGGGACCAAATATTTTTCCCAATGATATCTGGTAAAGAAAATGGCTCAGGCATCGGTCTATCTATTTCTCAGGATATTGTGAGAATCCATGGTGGCGCAATTTCATTTGATCGCAAGGATGGTCAGACAATATTTTCTATATTAATCCCTATTTCTAGTAGCAATATTAATGGAGCTCAAAGTGCCTAAAGTTTGGATTGCTGATGATGATGAGGCTATTCGCATGGTTCTTGAAGAGGGCCTGAAGAGTGCTGGTCTTAAAATTGTAACCTTTGCCGATGGCGAATCATTGATAGATGCTTTGAATGAAGATAAACCAGATCTAATTATTTCAGATATAAAAATGCCAGGGATGCACGGCTATGATCTTTTGAAGCATATAAAAAATAATTATGACAAGTTACCAGTGATAATTATGACTGCCTTTACTGATATGCAGGCTGCAATAGATTCTTACGGAGGTGGTGCTTTTGAATATATCCCAAAACCTTTTGATTTAGAAGAAGCAATCATCACGGTTAAAAAAGCCCTAGAAGAACATAAAGAAGCCAAGCCAAAAAAAGTATCTAAATCAGAGATCATTGGGTCAGCTCCTTCAATGCAGATTGTTTTTAGATCAATTGGAAAGCTTGCTAATACAAATGCAACTGTTCTCATTCAAGGAGAGTCTGGAACTGGGAAAGAGCTAGTTTCCAAGTCGTTGCATAAAAATAGTCCGAGACACGACATGCCATTTATAGCTTTGAATATGGCTGATATTCCAAAAGAATTAATTGAATCAGAATTATTTGGACATGAAAAAGGAGCCTTCACCGGTGCTGTTGAGCAAAGAATTGGCAGGTTCGAACAAGCAAATGGGGGCACTCTGTTTCTTGATGAGATTGGAGATATGCCACTAGAAACCCAAACACGTTTACTACGAGTGTTATCAAATAAAGAGTTTTTTCGAGTGGGCGGTGATAAGCCAATTAAAGTAGATGTTCGAATTCTTGCAGCCACGCACCAAAGTTTAGAGTCACTGGTTGCTGCTGGTACCTTTCGAGAGGATCTATACTATAGATTAAATGTAATCAGGGTGGATGTACCTCCTTTAAGGCAAAGAAAAGAGGATATTGGTGACCTATCATCTGCTTTCTTGAAAAGGCACGCCGATTCATTATTAGATGAGCCAAAAGTTCTTTCTCCAGAGGCTCTCCTTGCTTTAACTCAATATGATTGGCCTGGGAATGTAAGACAGCTGGAGAATACATGTTATTGGATAGCTCTCATGGCGCCTACTCAGAACGTAAAGTTAGAAGATCTTCCAGTTGAGATTGTCAGCCATGAGCAATCTCCTCAAACTCAAAGTGATGGATGGCAATCTGGATTTTCTCAGTGGCTTGGAGAAATTTATCAAAGCAATTCAGAAAATATGCTTGAAATCATTGAGCCAGAATTAGACAAAGTCATGATTGATTTTGCCTTAGAGAAAACAGGAGGCAAAAAACAAGATGCCGCTAAAGTTCTGGGCCTTGGAAGAAATACTCTTTCAAAAAAAATAAAGGCGCAGCAAGCTTAACGCAAGGCCTACTAAATAATTTGGGCGTTCCTTTTAAAGAAATTTTAATTCTATATTTTGCAAAGTACTTCCTTTAACAAGAAACTTTGCTTGCTCAAAAGAAGGCGCTGAAAATTTTCCCATAGCATTATTAGAAAAACCAAATTGTTCTTTTGGAATGCCAAGAAAATTTTTATCAATCTTTAAATTCTTATTAGTATCAACAAATAATGCTATTGCATACATTCCCTCTGGAAGACTAATGATAAATTGATGGTTGTCTTTAAGCTCAATATAAGACTCAATTCCTGAAAATACTCCTGCTTCTGATCGCTTTTCACCTTTAACAGATTGGTCATATGCTTCAGCATTGTTATAAATAGCTAAAGATAATACTCCCGCTTTAGTTTGCCCAGATAAATTAATGATCAATTCATCAGCAGAAATATTGAAAGCAAATAGCAAAAGAAGAGTAGAAAGTTTATTCAAGCAATTCATCAATTATTTTACTTTAACTAGCGGAAGTCCTTCTTGCTGCCAGGTTGTAATTCCACCTTGTAGAACATAAGTTATTTTATAGCCATGCTTTTGAAGCTTTTCACCAGCCAGAGCTGCATTTCTTCCCATTTTGCAAATTAATACCATCGGATTTTCTTGTTGTTTCAATAACTCATCATTTCTATTATCTAATTCCTCAAAGGGAATGTTGATTGAGCCGGCTATCGCTCCTGTTTCAAATTCACTTTTGGGCCTAACATCTACCAAACAGGCGGATTCCTTGTTCACTAAATTGGTTAACTGATTGCAGTCCACTCGATTCCCGCCGCGACTTTTTTCTGAGCGAAACCATAAAATAATTGAAATAAATAAAGGGGCAGAAAAGTACCAATAATCGATTAAAAATAAATTGAATTCTAGCATTTGCATATTATCGCTTAAAATATATTTATTGGTGAGGTTTATATTATGAAAGATCAAAATTTTTTAGTCCTTGTTCGTCATGGGCAAAGCGAATGGAATGCCAAAAATTTATTTACAGGGTGGAAAGATCCAGGGCTAACTCCTGTTGGAGAAAAAGAAGCTGCTAATGCTGGCAGTCTGATCAAGGACAGAAATATTAAATTTTCCATGATGTTCACTTCTGCTTTAAAGCGAGCACAAATTACAGGTGAGATGATTTTAGAGGGTATAGATCAAACGCATATTGAGGTTGTTAAAAATCAAGCGTTAAATGAAAGAGATTATGGGGATCTAGCTGGCTTAAATAAGGATGATGCCAGAAAAGAGTGGGGCGAAGAGCAGGTTCATATCTGGAGAAGATCTTATGACATGCCCCCTCCTGGCGGTGAGAGCTTAAAGAATACTGCAGAAAGAGTGCTGCCTTATTTTAATTCTTCAATCTTGCCAAAACTTTTACAAGGAGAAAATATTTTAGTTGCTGCGCATGGGAACTCACTAAGGTCTTTGGTAATGCAGCTTGATAATTTATCTAAAGAAGAAGTTGTAGCACTAGAAATTCCTACAGGAGCGCCAATAATCTATTCTTTTGCAGGAAAAGAAGAACCAATTTCTAAAGAAAATCTTTTTGAATAAGCGATATCAAATCTTCTCCCGCCAAGTTGTTCAATGGTACTTAGATCATGGAAGGCATAATTTGCCATGGAGAAAAAAAGTTACGCCTTATAGAATTTGGATCTCTGAGATCATGCTCCAACAAACACAAGTAAAGACAGTCATTCCTTATTTTAAAAATTTTATTAAAAAGTTCCCCTCCCAAAAAAAATTATCAGAAGCAAGTGAAGATCAGATCTTGGCAGCATGGTCTGGTCTAGGCTTTTATAGAAGGGCTAGAAATATATTTGCATCTAAAGAAATTATTAGAAAAGAATACGGCAATAAGTTTCCAAAAGAGTTCCATCAGATCATTGAGCTACCCGGAATTGGGAAATCAACAGCTGGAGCAATAATGTCATTAGCGTATCTAAACCCTCACCCAATATTAGATGGGAATGTTAAAAGAGTCATAACAAGGCTATTAAAGAAAGATCTAGATCTACTTAAAGAAGCTGAGCTTTGGAAGCTTTCTGAAGATTTGCTCAATAGTGATGATTGCTTTTCTTATACTCAAGGGATTATGGATTTAGGGGCAACTATATGCACCCCATTAAAACCATTATGTAATGAATGCCCGGTTAATTCTCAGTGTCTATCTGCATTCAAAGTAACCGCTGCGAAAAGAAAACCGTCACCCACAAAAAAAATGATTTCAATGGATTTATCATTAGTTCAAACCGATAAATCATTTCTACTTGCAAAGAATGAAGCTGGATCTATTTGGAACAACCTTTGGCTTCCTCTTGAATCTGGTTCACTGAAAAACTATATTCAAAATTTTAAATTAACAGCCAGTCAAGAAATCCAACATGAACTAACTCACAGAAGACTTAATATAAATTTGAATACCTACTTGTCCTCAAAAGAATCAAGAATTGAAACCAATCAGCAATACAAATGGATAAAAAAGGATAGAATAGATGAATATGGTCTACCAAAACCTATTAGCAAAGTTATTAAAGGATTATGAGTAAAACTGTTTTCTGTAAAAAGCTTCAAAAAGATCTACCAGCCATGACAGTTCCGCCAATGCCAGGACCAAAGGGTATCGAATTAATGGAAACAATATCTCTAGAGGCATGGGAATCTTGGAAATCTCACCAGACAACGCTTATCAATGAAAAGCACCTTGACCTATCACAGGCAGAAGCCCGCTCATGGTTACTAGATCAGATGGAGAAATTCTTAAATAATGAAGAGGTTGAGCAAGCTTCAGGCTTCAAAGCCTTAGATTAACTGTTCCACCAGGCTGTATCTGAAAAAGCTCTAATATCAACTTCGTGACTCCATGCTGAACGATGCTGTTGGGATAAATAGTAGTAAGTTTCAGCAACACTTTCAGGCAATATCAAACCATCATGCTCCATGCCTTTTGTTTCTCTAAGCTGCTGAAATAACTCCTCTCCGAGCATCTTTCCCAATGTATCGGGCGCATCAACCATACCATCCACTACAATGTGCGCCACATGAATTCCCTTAGATGCAAATTCAGCATTTAGAGTTTGACATAACATCCTCCTTCCGCCCATTGCTGCAGCATGAGAGTGCTGATTTTTATTTCCACGCATAGCTGCTGTTGCAGAAGTTACAAGAAATGTGCCTGAATTTCTTTCCTCCATGATAGGCATCAATACTTTTGCTACTCTAAACAATCCTAGGTCTGCCATTCTCCAACCCCACTCAAATTCCTTGATTGTCGTTTCATTGAGCAACTTCATTCCAGTTTGAGCGCCAAGATTGTAAACAAGAACCTCTATTGGCCCGATATCTTTCTCTATTTTTAAAATTAGATCTTCAAGGACATTCTCTTCAATAGCATTTATTAAATACCCAGTTGCGGATCCACCCTCTTTCTCAATATTTGAGACAAGCAGATCTAACCCATCTTGATCAGATCTTCTGCACAAACATGAGTGAAAACCCTCCTTGGCAAACTTTGTTGCAACGGTTCCACCAATGCCGGCGCCCGCCCCTAAAACTAAACAAACTGGTTTCATAATAATTTTGCAATCGCTTTAATATTTATATTCTATCTAACTATTCTCGACTAAGCACAGTTCAGTTATAATTCTTCATCTATTTTGCCCAGATAGCTCAGTCGGTAGAGCAAAGGACTGAAAATCCTTGTGTCGGTGGTTCGATTCCACCTCTGGGCACCATTCTTAAAGCATTTCTTAAATCTTGGTTTTATGAACACTTATGAACACTAGTCTTAGTGTTCATAAAAACTAATCAAAACCAGTTATCTGTTGAATATTCAATCTCATACTTGTCACACAACTCTCTCAAATCAGCAACAGTAAATCTTTCTTCAAAGGTAAAACCCCTCCAAAAGCAACAAAGAATAAATTTTGCTACATGCTTTTGGTGAATCATCATATAGATATTCCCAGTGACCATCTTTTAGGGTTTTCACCCCATCTTTGAAATAATATTCTTTGTTTGACTCTTGTTTGCCATCAGGAATAATTCTTTTACTCAAATATTCTTGAGTTATATTTTTTGCCATTAACATCTATGTCTATTACATAATTTTGAAATTATTAAACTATTGTTATTTCCTTCTTATATACTATACATATATACAGTAAAATATGTTTGCTTTAGTATTGCTTGGTTTCCTATCTGAAGAGTGCATTTAATAAATTTGAAATTGTGAACTGGAGTCACATCTCAGATCTTCGATACTAAAAATGAAATTAAAAATATAGAATATACACATGAATGTATTAAGTCTTTTTGATGGTATTTCCTGCTCAAGAGTGGCATTAGAAAACCTTAATATTGCTGTAGACAACTATTTTGCTTCAGAGATAGATAAGCATTGCATAAAAGTATCGAAAAAGAACTATCCTGATATTATCCATCTTGGGGACATAAACAAAATCAATCTTGAGGATTTGCCCAGGATTGATTTTTTGATTGGTGGGAGTCCATGTCAAGACATTAGTCATGCTTTTGCAGGAAAAGGACTTGTGGGTTCAAGGTCCAGTCTATTCCATAGGTTTGTTGAAATTAAAAACAAATTAAATCCTAAGTTTTTTGTCTTAGAAAACGTGAAAAGCAAATGGAGATATGAGATGGATAAGGCAATAGGAGTAGAGGGGTTGGAAATGAATTCAAAGTTTTTTTCAGCACAATCAAGACCTAGAATTTATTGGTCAAATATAGAATTCGTAGAACCCAGAAACGAAAATTTTGAAAATATAATAGATATTTTGCAAGAGGATGTTGAGGATAAATACTTTTTAAAAAAAGAAGTTCAAAAGAGATTATCTCTCTCTTATCAAAGGCGTAATTCTAGAAGTAACAAAATAGAAAAAATTATTACTGCCACTAGAGATGATATTAGAGACAATGAAAGACAAAGAAGAATTTACTCTGTATACGGAAAATCTCCTACCATCCTAGCAAGATCTGATACTGCTAAAATCCTTACAAAAAATGGCGTAAGAAAATTGACTCCACTAGAGTGCGAGAGACTTCAATGTTTGCCTGATAATTATACAGATTGCCTAAGTGATACGCAGAGATACAAAGCAGTTGGAAATGGGTTCACCGTTGATGTTATCTCGCACATACTTTCAAATATATCAAAGCACTTTTGATGAGGCGTACATATTGAAATTTATTGATTTATTCTGCGGCATTGGTGGTTTTAGACTTGGTATAGAGGATGCAATGCCAGGTAGTTCAGAGTGCGTATTTAGTTCAGATTTTAATAAATCAGTTTGTGAGTCTTACTCATTAAACTTTAATGATTTTCCTTTTTCTGACATTACTCAATTAAATGAAAAAGAAATTCCTGATCATGATCTTTTATGCGCAGGATTTCCATGCCAACCATTTAGCATTGGAGGTCTTAGAAAAGGTTTCGAGGATGTAAGGGGTACTTTATTTTATGACCTTGTAAGAATTATTAAAGAAAAAAAACCAAAGGTTTTTATATTAGAAAATGTAAGAGGTCTTACCAGTCATGATGGTGGAAAAACTTTTAAAACAATCATTGATTGTTTGGCATCAAGAGTTAATGGTAAGAATTACTCTGCAACTGGAAAAAGTCTTAATTATAATGTTTTTTATAAAATACTAAATTCAAAAAATTTTGGTGTACCCCAAAATAGAGAAAGAATTTTTATCATTGGGTTTTTAAATCCTAAAGTTGAATTTGAATTTCCGAATAATTTACCTGTAACAAATTCAATTATAGATATACTTGAAAAAAAACCATTATTAAAAGACATAAGTGATCTATCAAAATCTCATATATCTAAGCATTTAAAATCCAGAAAAGATTACAAACAAATTAAAGATTTAGATCACCTCATTGCTTTTGAGATAAGAAAATCTAGAACATCTTTCAGGTTTGATGGGATATCACCATGTTTAACAACAAAGATGGGAACTGGGGGCAATAATGTCCCATATCTAGTTAATTATGAGAGATTTTTTACAATACGTGAGTTGTTAAGGATTCAAGGATTTCCTGATTCATTTAGAATCACAGATTCTTATAATAATGCTTTGATGCAAATAGGTAATTCAGTCTCTGTTCCAGTTATAAAAAATCTCATGAAAAGTATTGTTGAATGCCATAAATCCTTTTAGGGTTTAATAACTATTGTATATTTTCCTCGAGATCTCCCACTTCCTGTTGTAACACTATACTTATCAATTTTAATTGGCATTAATGCATCATCTTGAAAAAAATATGAAGCATAAAAAGGATCTTCAAAAACACCTTTACCAGAAAATACTATATCTTGAATTTTTTTTGAATTATTAATAGCGAGACAAATTTGATTTTTGCAGTAAGTTTTTATTTTTTGATATGTTAAATTTTCAGGGTCAGATTCATTGTGAAGAAAATCAAATTTTTTTAAGAAAACATCTTTAGGTATTTTAAGATTATAAAAAATTTCATTATTTTTATGGATCATATTTTTTCTTTCGTAAATTAGGTGACCTATAAATAGGAATTTATCTTCAAAAGTTCGCACAAAAGACTCATATGTAAATTTATGAATTTGATATTTTTTTGAGTCTAAGTTTTTAATAGAAATGCCAGATTCGGGCAAAAACTGCATTTGAATATGCTTCAAAGAATCCTCATCAAGAAAAAAATTATCACTTCTAGACTTATCAAACTCATCCTTTGAGAGATTTATGAGAAATGCATCAGATTTCGGTTTTACTTTTTGCTCTGTTATGGAAGAAAATTTATGATACTTCACGTGAACAGCATAAATATTCTCAAGGGAATAATTATCCAATATATCTAAGTTTAGTTTGCTATCCCTTTTATTAAATCTAATACAAAAATCTTTTTCATACTCTTCGCCTTCTTTAGTGCCTCTATTCATTCAATAAACAATTTTCAATATTTGACCACTTAAATTGTATATCTTGACGATGTTTTTGTGCCTTAGGTTTAATTTTTGGGCATGAGTAATCACATACATGACTTTCATGCCCATGATCTTGCCCCCCTAAGCATGCCCAGCAATTTTGCAATGTGAATAAACCCCATTCGCTTTCGTGATCTAGATGTTTCTTCTTTATTCTTGTCATTGAAGAGAGCAAATATTCCCCATGACTATTTGCATATACAAGATACTCTGGACTGTTAATAGAACCGACCATAATCCTATCAAATATGAGATCTTTAATGGTTCCGAAGAAGGCAGAGTATAAATCATAATCGGTGCAAAACTTTTTTATGAAGTCTTTTTTTTTGCTTCTATTTATTACCAACCCAGAATTATCTAAAGTACCATCACACCAGTGAAATTTTAGAATAAGATTTTTATCACTCTCATTGAAGTTGGGCAAGGATTCTTTAAGAAGTGATAAAAAAGAAAAAATATTTTCTTGGTGAACTGAGTTATTAGAACCACTTTTTAATGAAATATTTATTTTTTTTAGGTTACCTGCTTCGATGGTAATATCAGTTTTTTTTTCAAGTCCCCTACCTTCATTTTTATAACACGAAAAAAATATTTCTTGTAAGTTATAGTTTGGGAATAATTTCTTTAACAAAATAACTGAACTGGTATCCATTTCTTTTAAAGATTTATTATTAATTGATTTAATTAAAGTAGTCTCCTTGTTAAAACCTGCATTCGAACCCATGAATCAATTATGCCAGATAAACTGTAATCACAAGTTTTCAATTTAATAAGATTAATCTTGTTTCCTGAAGTAGGTGATGCACCCCAATTTTTCTTCAATATATCGAGTTTTATTCTGAGGTTCGAACTTCCATAATATAAATTTTCTTAATATGCCAGGCAATTCATTTTTTTGATTTTCTATTTGCAACCACTCTTTCAGGTTATGCCAATTATTTTTTTCATTTGTTTCAGGTTTTCCTCTGCCATATGCACTTTTATGAACTCGATGGAGTAATTTATGCGTTGCTGAAAAACAAAAATAATATCCCCCAGGACTGCCTCTAAAAAATATCTCAAAACTTCCATCATTCAATTGATGCAATTTAAGATTTTGCGAAACTTCAATAGTTCTATAGATTTTTTTGTATAAAGACATTTTTTACCTCCAATATTTGCTGAATGCCATATCATTTTTCCACCTTGCCGGAAGTTGGCAGGTTGGAGAGGAATTTAATCCTGCTCTTGATAACATCTATTTTATCAAAATTATTAAACCATTGCTCATTTGTGCATAAAATTACTACTAAACATAAAGAAAAATTATATTTTTATGAACACTAATATGAACACTAGACTCTAAAACATTCATTCTTATAAGGTTTTTAACTTCGAGTCATGCACTGAAAATCCTTGTGTCGGTGGTTCGATTCCACCTCTGGGCACCACTATTCCAAATTGCTATCTTTTAATCTTTAGACTATCTTTTAACTGTTAAGAAATTTTATTACATGAATTTATATGGAAAATAATAATCTACATGATGTAGTTATAAGAAATGGCAAAATCATAGATGGTTCTGGAAAAAACCAATTTACTGGCGATATTGCCATAGACGATGGAACAATCTCCTTAGTTGGTAATGTTGAACATTCTGGCAGAAAAGAAATTGATGCTAAAGGCAATTTAGTTACTCCGGGTTGGGTAGATATCCACACTCATTATGATGGTCAAGTATGTTGGGATCCATATCTCACCCCTTCAAGCTGGCACGGAGTAACAACTGTCGTTATGGGTAATTGTGGCGTCGGTTTTGCTCCAGTAAAGCCCGGGGATGAAAATTTTCTTATCCAATTAATGGAGGGTGTTGAAGATATTCCTGGCTCAGCTTTGAATGAAGGAATTGATTGGGATTGGGAAACATTTCCAGAATTTTTAGATGCAATTGATAAGAAAGAATTTGTCATGGACCTTGGTTTTATGATTGCTCATGGTCCAGTCAGAAGTTATGTAATGGGTTATGAAAGATGTCAAAATCAAGTTGATGCATCTGAAGAAGAAATAGGCAAAATGTCTATGCTTGTAACAGAAGCTATAGATGCAGGAGCTCTAGGTTTTAGTACCTCTAGAACGATCTTACATCGAGACATATATGGTAAATATGTCCCTGGAACTGAAGCAAGCTCAGAAGAAATGAGAGCCTTGGCTTTTGCTGTTGATAAAGCGGGTGAGGGAACTATGGAGATCGTTTCTGATTGGTTAGATGAAGAAATAGAGATGTCTTGGATGAAGGAATATATTAAAAAAAGTGATTGTGGGTTAACTTTTTTACAAACTAGCGGCGATGCAGTAAAAACAATTCTATTTTGTGAGGAGCAGTTTCTAAAAGGGAAAAATGTACGTCCTCAATTTCCGGGTAGAAATGTTGGATTAATGTTTGGTCTGGAAAGTTCTTTGCACCCCTTTCTTCAACATCCTGCTTACAAAGAGATTGCCGACCTCCCTCTCGATCAAAGATATGAAATCATGAAAGACCCTGATTTCAAAACTAAATTATTAAACCAAGAGCCAGACTTTGAATCAGAATTGGAAAAAAGACTTGCTGATGAAACCAATCACAAGACAAGGGATGAGCTTTTGGAAGATGTAAAACTTGCCACGAGGCTGACTTCAAATTTCGAGACACAATTCATCTTAGGTACGCCTCCAAATTACGAACCAAAAAAGGAAGACAGCATTGCTGCAATAGCCCTGAATAAAGGCATTTCAGAACTTGAGGTTATGTACGATGAAATGATGAAAAATAATGGTACAAATTTAATTTATGCATGTTTTACACCTTATGAAAACTACAAGCTTGATTTTGTTGAGCAAGCCTATGGGCTTAAATCTTCTGTTGCCGGCGGAAGTGATGGTGGTGCTCATTGTGGTCTAATTTGTGATGCAAGCATGCCAACAACTAATTTATCGCATTGGGCAAGAGATCGTAAGGCAGGTAAAAAGCTCCCTCTTGAGATGCTCATTAGGAAACAAACAAAAGATACTGCTGAAACCTATGGGTTGTTTGATCGCGGAGAAATCAAACCAGGGATGTTAGCGGATATTAATATTATTGATTTTGAACAATTAAATGTAAGCCACCCTAAAATGATTCATGATCTTCCCCTGGGCGGAAGAAGATTAGTTCAAGATGCAACTGGATACGTTGCAACAATTAAAAGTGGAAAGGTTGTCAGTGAAAATGGTAAGGCTACTGGGTCTCTGCCGGGCCAGCTTATAAGAGGAAAACAGGTCTGCGAAGTAAAATCGAATATAGAGAAGATTCCATTATTTGATAAAACAATCAGACTGATGTTAATTAAAATCGCTCGAGTGTTTTGGGGTCTTAGAAAAAAATCAATGAAGACAACTATAGTATCTGAAGCATAAGCCCTATTTCAGGTTAAAAATTTCAATATACATTCTTGTATCAAATGGGACACGCGCACTAATTACATGCAGTGTAATAAAATGAATAAATGGGTTTCCTGTAACAACAGTAAATGTTGCCTTGCCCATTCCTACAAGGGTTTGCGTCATAATGATGTAAGTAAAGCTAATTAATCCAACGCTTATAGAGCTGTAATCAACACCCTGATCAAACAGGCTAAATAAAGAATAAAATAAACCCCCAAGAAATATTACTGTTATTTTGTTCTCAAAAATTACTGCAACACGAGGAATAAAGATGATATGCATCATTATAACTACCGGAAGCCCTGCTCCCAAAGAATTAATAAAAATTCCCCATGGAATTCCTTGCGCATACTGAGCAGCAGAAATGCCACCAAAAAAATCTGCGCCTCCAGAAACAATGGGGCCAATAAAATCCAGAGCCCAATAAGCGATAATAATCCAACCATCTCGTAACCAATTAAATGAAGAAAATAGTTTACGAAAGGAAAATCCTTTTTGCCAAAGCCAGAGTATAGGCAAGATGGTATAAATAAGAGTGTATGTTAACGCCCAAATCCATACATCGGCTTGTGAATGACTTCCTGTTGAATAAACATCTGCGCCCGGGAAATGAAGGCCCATATTAAAACCTAGCCCTAAAATTAATTGAGTAGACAACAAATATCCTGCAGTAAACCAGGCCTCTTTTTTTGCTGTTGACTTATCTACAGTAAATATCTTCGACCAAGCAACTTGCTCTCTCTTCCTTGTAAGGTATAGGAGCAAAAAGACTGCCAAAATCAATACGGGTATGTATATAGTCAGCAGGCTGTCCAAACCATTTTCTGCTATAGGTGAAACTGCAAAACCAACAGCAACAAGAGCAAAATAGGATGAAGTTATAAAAACCCATACTCCAATACAAATGAGCAGAACTTGATCTTTAAAAAAATGAGAAAAATTCATAATTAAGCCTATAAGATAAAGAAAATATGTTATATTGTCAATGTGATTGACAAAAATATGGATTATAAGGACTTTCTTGACACAAATTTTATGCGTCTTGCCATGGAATTAGTAGAATGGATGGAACTTGAGATGATTGAGCTCAATAAATCAGCCAAATATCAAGGATCTATTGCTGAAATCAGGCTGTTTAATACCCTTCGAGGAGAGGAAAAATCTATTTCAGAGGTAGCAAGAATAATGAACATCTCTCGCCAAGCTGTTCATAAAACAGCACATAAATTAGAAGATCTTGGTTTTTTAGAACTGGTTTCTCGAGATTCTAATAAAAAAGATAGGGTGATAAGGATTACCTCACTTGGACAAGAAATAAGAAAACAAGGAGCAGAACATTTAATGCAGATTGAAGAGAAACTTTCATGGGATATTGGAGAAAGAAATTTGGAATTCATGAAAATTATTCTTTCCAGTCACTCAAAACATACCAAAGTCCAGGATTGAAAATAAGTTCGTATAAAATAAATAGATGTTAATTGATCATTTTCATAATTTAAATAAAGCCCGAAGCCCTTATACGGATGAACTCAAATCAATTCTTAATCTAGAAGATGCTAGAAAAGCATTTGATGAGATTTCTACATGGAATGGATACAAGCCCACCCCCCTACTTTCTTTAAAGGAAATAGCCTTACAAACTGGAGTAAAAAAAATCTATTACAAAGATGAAAGTTCTAGATTTGGATTGGGGAGTTTTAAGGCATTGGGCGGAACATATGGGGTTTTAAAATTTATCCAGGATGAATTAAAAATAGACATTGGAACTGCCGTAACATTAGAAGATATCCATAAGGGAAAGTACAAAGAGCAAATTTCAAGATACACGGTGACAACAGCAACTGATGGCAATCATGGTCGTTCAGTTGCCTATGGAGCCAAGTTATTTGGATGCAAGTGTCAAATATATATTCATGCGGAAGTGAGTTTTGGGCGACAAGATGCGATGGAGAAACTTGATGCAAATGTTATAAGGGTGAATGGAAACTATGACAAGTCACTTAAGGTTTGCAAACAAGAATCTGAGCTAAACAACTGGCATATTATTTCTGATACTTCATATCCTGGATATACAAAATATCCCAGAGATATCATGGCTGGATACAATGTTATGTCTGAAGAAATTGCGTCTCAATTAGAAGAAGAAATGGAGATGCCTACTCATATATTTCTGCAAGGTGGTGTAGGTTCATTTCCTGGAGCTATTTGTGGATATTTCTGGGAAAAATTTCCTAACAATAACATTAAGTTCATTGTTGTTGAGTCTGAGCATGCCCCGTGCCTCATTCGAAGCGCTCAAAATAATCAAATGACCTCAGTAAATATTAAAAAAGAAACAATGATGGCTGGTTTATCCTGCGGCGAACCATCACTTCTTGGGTGGGAAATTCTTAGCATAGGGGTAGATGATTTTGTTTCTATCTCTGATCAATTGATACCCTCAACCATGCGAATACTTGCAAACAACAATCCCCCAATTGAAGCGGGCGAATCTTCAGTTGCTGGTCTTACAGCATTAATAGAAATCATGAAAGCCCAAGATATTGCAGAAAAAATTAAGCTAGATTCAGAAAGTATTGTCTTATTATTTGGAACTGAGGGAGCCACAGACCCAGAAATCTATAATTCTATTATCAAGGCAGGCTAGACTCAAAATTTCACAGATTTTTAAATTTGTCCTAAACTTAATCCATGGGAATTAAACATGTAAGTCCAGATACGGACATAAATAAGATTTTAGAAATTATTGAGCAAGATGCTGCGGTTGTCATTGATAACGTCTTATCGTCAAAAGATCTTGATGAGATTAAAAATGAGCTCAAACCCTATCTTCAAAATGATATTGAGGGAGATAATGAATTTACCGGATTTCAAACCAAAAGAGTTGGAGCTCTTATGGCAAGATCGCCCAAGTGTCGTGAGTTAGCTCTCGATCCAACAATCAATGCTTTGTCAGCAAAATTTTTAGAACCTCACTGCGATGGCTACCAACTCCATTTCACATCTGCAATTTCTATAGGGCCCAATGAAACACCTCAAATCCTCCATAGAGATCGAGGAGTATGGGGGGGATATGTACCCAGGAAGATAGAAACACAATTTAGCACTGTGTGGGCCATAACAGATTTCACCAAAGAAAATGGGGCCACTCAAGTTGTGCCAGGTTCACACAAATGGGATAAGGAAAGAATGCCCCTCGATGAAGAAATTGAAAATGCTGAAATGAGTGCAGGTTCAGTATTTATTTATACTGGGTCTGTAATGCACGGTGGAGGAGCCAATCAAACATCTGAAAATAGGCTCGGTGTGTTTTTGCACTATGCTCCAAATTGGCTAAGACAGGAAGAAAATCAATACCTATCCTGTCCTCCCTCCATAGCAAAAGAGCTGGAGCCCGAGCTTCGAGATCTGATGGGTTACTCCCAAGGTGGTTATGTTTTAGGGTTCTTTACTGACCCAACAGATACTGAAGGAAAATTTGAATCTGTATCACCCAAAAAACTCTTCGGGGAAGATATTGATCCCTTTAAAATTGCTTCTTCTGAAGAGCTAGTCAAAAGCTCTACCAAAAAAAATTAATAGCATTTTACTTATCTAATATATTTCTCTATGACAGAACACCTAAACCTTTATCCTGCAATTAAGCCTTATGATACTGGTTTCATGATTGCAGGTGAGCATGAAATTTATTATGAACAATGCGGCAACCCAAATGGAAAGCCTGCTGTCTTTTTACATGGCGGGCCTGGCGGAGGTGGAAGTGAGATTGTCAGAAGATTCTTTAATCCGGAGGCCTATAGAATAATTGTATTTGATCAAAGAGGATGTGGAAGAAGTAAACCTCACGCATGTTTAACAAATAATACAACTTGGGATCTGGTAGCGGATATTGAATCCTTGAAGCAAAAATTGGGCATAGATAATTGGTTAGTTTTTGGAGGTTCTTGGGGAAGTACTCTAGCACTAGCTTACGCTCAAACTCATCCAGATTCAGTTAGTGAGATGGTCCTGCGTGGAATTTTCATGCTGAGAAAAAAGGAACTAGATTGGTTCTATCAAGATGGAGCTAGTCGTATTTTTCCGGAGGCATGGAAAAATTTTATTAACCAAATCGATGAATCAAAAAGAGATAATTTAATGCAGGCCTACCATGAAATTTTTGTAGGGTCAGATCAACAAAAAAGCTTAGATGCAGCTATTGCTTGGTCTAAATGGGAAGCTGCTTGCAGCAGCATAGATTACTCTCCTGAGAGAGTTGAGGAATTCTCAAATCCCAGATTTGCCTTGGCTTTTGCGCTCATTGAAAATCATTATTTTATGAATGCAGGTTTTTTAAGCCATGAAAATCAATTATTAGATGATGTAGAAAAAATTAGATCGATTCCAACAATTATTGTTCAGGGTAGATATGACATAGTTTGCCCAGCTGGAACAGCCTTTGAACTTTCAGAGCGATGGCCAGAAGCTTCTTTGGTTATTGCACCCTTTTCTGGTCACTCAGCTTTTGAGAAAGAAATTACACATGAGCTAATTACGGCTACTAACAAGTTTGGTGGAAATAATTAGTTAATAAAAACTATTTGATATCACCATAGGCTAAATAAATCTGCATTTCAGCATGAGCATCATAATCGTGAATTCTCTTTAGATCATTCCCTGGGATATTTGTATATTTCATCACAGTATTTCTTGCTACAACCAATAATGGATTTTTCATGTGATAGATTTTACCTTGCATCATTGAGAGTCTTTGTATTTTTTTGGTACGCTTGCTTCTCAAAAAATCATAGGCTTGTTGAGCATCTGACAGGTTAGCAATATTTTCTTTGCAAGTCATCGCAAATGAATACGCATCTTCAATAGCCATACAGGCACCTTGCCCTAAGAATGGAACCATTGGATGAGCAGCATCACCAAGCAAGGTGATATTTTTTGAGATCATAGATTTTAATGGGGGACGAGTATAAATTCCCCATTTGTAGAGGGGCATTGAATCTTCAAGTGCTGGAAATATTTTTGAGTCATAGATAGAAAAATCGTCTAGCAAATCTTTGCTAGAGCCCTCTTCTTTCCAAGATTCTTTAAATTGATAATCTTCTTTTTTAACAGCAACAAAACTAACATCTCCCTGTTTATTAATGGGATAACTAACGATATGACTGTCAGGACCAAGTGCAAAATAGATTCTTTGAAGATTTGATTTACCTATGCCTCTCCAGGCACTGTAACCACTATATTTTGGATCTTGATTATCAGCAAAAAAAGTATCTCGTATTGAGGATCTTATACCGTCACATGCTGCTAAGTGTTTGAAGATATATTTTTCTTTATTTGTGAATGTAGCTTCGCATTTAGTAGCATCAAAACTTGCAAGAGCATGGTCATGAAGAACCTCGCCACCTAAATTTAAGTATCTAGAGTAAAGCAACGACATTAATGTTTGTCGACGTGTTGTCAGAACCTCGGGAGAGTTAAATGTGCATATTTCCTTTTTAAGACCCTGTATTGAAGCCTCAAAATGAACGAATGACTGATTCTTTAGATCGCTATAAATATCCAACCTATCTAATAAACGCAATGCATTGGAAGAAAGGCTAATTGCGGCGCCATGAGATATTTCTTCTGGCATTTTTTCAAAAATAACTGCTGGGATGTCTTTTTTTAAAAGAGCGCAACCAAGGGTTAGGCCCGCTACCCCCCCTCCTATTATTCCAATGTGATTAGAATAGTCTGTCATGCAATTTTATCCATTCATCTTTTTACATTCTATTACTTGACCTAAAGTATGCTCTAAGCTGTATAGTTCTTTTTATATATTACTATTTAATACTTTTAAGGAGATGAAATGAGCGCAAATAAACAAATTACTTCTACTGTCACTGAAGAAGGGAAACTAGAAATAGCTATTACCGAGTCTGAACGTCCAACTCCAGGCGATGATGAGGTGCTAATTCAGGTAGAAGCAACTCCTATTAACCCATCTGACCTAGGTCTATTACTGGGGCCGGGTGATATCAACACACTAAAGGTTGAAAGCTCAAAAATTACAATGGATGTTCCAGAGGCAATTATGGGTGCCATGAAACCAAGGCTAAATATACCTATGCCAGTAGGAAACGAAGGTTCTGGAGTTGTAATTGAAGCTGGGGCTAATGCCCAAGAGATGATGGGTAAGGTCGTGAGCGTTGTTGGAGGCGGTATGTATTCCCAATACAGATGTCTGCCTGCAGCGAGCTGCATGGTAATGAATGAGGGAACTGAGCCTCGAGACTGCGCATCAAGTTTTGTAAACCCTCTCACTGCTCTTGGTATGGTTGAGACAATGAAAATGGAAGGACATACAGCCCTTGTCCATACAGCTGCAGCCTCTAATTTGGGACAAATGCTTGTAAAGATATGCGTTGATGATGGAGTTCAGCTTGTAAACATTGTTCGCAAGCAAGAACATGTTGATTTATTAAAATCTATTGGCGCTCAGTTTATTTGTAACTCATCGGATGATGATTTTATGGAGCAGTTAACATCAGCTATTACTGAAACAAAAGCCACTCTTGCATTTGATGCAACTGGTGGAGGGGAATTAGCTGGGAAAATTCTAACCTGCATGGAAGTTGCAGCAAGAAAAAATGCCACCGAATATAGCCCCTATGGATCTACCGATCATAAGCAGGTTTATATTTATGGGGCTCTCAATCAGTCAGGCATTACACTCCCAAATAATAGATCCTTTGGTATGTATTGGGGAATAGGCGGATTTCTATTAACGCCATTTCTAGGCAAAGTTGGATTCGAGAGAGTGGGTGAACTGCAAGCTCGCGTGGCAAATGAAATTAAAACCACTTTTGCGAGCAAGTACACTCAAGAAGTCTCTCTTGAAGAGGCATTAACCCTTGAGTCCTTGATGGTTTATGCAAAACAAGCCACTGGAGAAAAATTCTTAATTAACCCCAACGCTTGAAATTAATTATATTTAATAAAAAAAAGGGGGCTATGGCCCCCTTTTTGTAAAATTAAAATTGTTCTAAATTAATTCTAGTGCCATCATCACTAAGCAAACAACGGAACCAAGCCATAACAATGTTCTTAATCTTGCAAAACCAGTTATATAGGTAACAACATGCCCTACTCTGAATGCAAGCCACCAACAAGCAAGTCCAGTTAAATCAACAGATAACTGCATAGATAACAGAGCCAATGCTAAAAATATTGGTAAAGTTTCTTGTAAATTTGTGTTTGCTCTCATGGCTCTGCCGGCCATGACTGATAGCTCATGAGGCATAGGCTCATCTCTGTTTGAACCTAACCAAGGAAAATTTTTCATGTTAAAAGATGCTGGAATGAGCCACGTTTG